>CAYYCW010000035.1:0-11504 GCA_964470435.1 uncultured Treponemataceae bacterium | reverse complement strand
TGTCAGCCTTAAACTCATCAACAAGCCAGTTGATAATGCGGCGGTCAAAGTCATCGCCGCCTAGGTGGGTGTCGCCGTTAGTGGACTTCACCTCAAAAACGCCGTCGCCTAGCTCCAATATTGAAATGTCAAACGTGCCACCGCCCAAGTCATAAACGGCGATAGTCTTTTCCTTTTTGGAATCCTTGTTGAAGCCAAAGGCAAGGGAGGCCGCCGTAGGCTCATTGATAATACGCTTTACGTCAAGGCCCGCGATTTTCCCCGCGTCCTTTGTTGCCTGCCTCTGTGCGTCGTTAAAGTAGGCGGGCACGGTGATAACCGCCTCCGTTACCTCTTCGCCAAGGTAGTCCTCGGCAGTCTTTTTCATCTTTTGCAAAATAAAGGCGCTTATCTCCTGCGGGGAATAGAGCTTGCCGTCAATGTCAACGCGGGAATCCTCCCCTTGCGAGACAATCTTATACGGTACAAGCTTAGCCTCGCCTGTAAGCTCGTTAAACCTATGCCCAATAAAGCGCTTAATTGAATAGACAGTTTTTTCAGGATTTGTAATCATCTGGTTTTTGGCAGGCTGGCCTACAATGCGCTCGCCCTTAGCCGTAAAGCCTACAATGGAAGGCGTGGTCCTTCCGCCTTCAGAGTTTTGAATAACAACGGGCTCGCCGCCTTCCATTATGGCAACGCAAGAATTTGTCGTGCCGAGGTCAATGCCTATAATCTTTCCCATTCTTTATATCTCCTTTAATTTATTAAACTGATATTAGCCGCTGTCAGCTTCAGCTTTCAGGCGGCGTTTTTACAATTACTTGCGCAAGGCGAATTACCCTGTCCCTTAGCTTGTATCCCTTGCGGCACTCCTCTTGCACAACGGGCTCCGTCGCATCCTCCGAAGGAACGCTACCGATAGCCTCGTGGATATTCGGGTCAAAAGGATCGCCAGCGGGGGAAGGATAATACACAAGCCCATACTTGCTTTCCAGCACAGAAGCCATTTGCTTGCGGATCATCATAACGCCTTCAATAAAAGCCGAAGCACTGCTTCCTTCTTCCGAGCTTGCAGAAGCGGATATTGCGCGGTCAAAGTCGTCCAAAACCTGAACCAAGTCCACAAGAAGCGCAGTATTTGCAAACTCAACAGCTTCCTGCTTTTCCTTAATCATGCGTTTGCGGTAGTTGTCAAAATCGGCAGCCTTGCGCAAGTACAAGTCCTTGTACTCGGCGCATTGCTTTTCAAGCTCATCAATGCGGCTTTCCAAGCTATCATCAACGCCAGGCGCGTCAGATTCGCTGTCACTTTCCGTTTCAAAGCTTAGCGCGTCTTCCTGCTCTGCCGCAAGCCCACCATCAAAATCCTCTTTGGCTTTAACGACAGTTTCCTTATCCTCTTTTTCTTTAGTTGACATTCACGTGAGCCTCTATTTTTCTTTGCTTATTTTCAAGATACTGAAACGCAAGGCTAAAGTGAATAAAAGAATAAGACAAAGTTTGCAAAAATTTCATCTTGCAAAAAACAATGTAATATTAGGAGGGAAAGCCGCCCCCGAACTAGAGGCGGCTACACATAAAGAAAAGTCTTTTACAGTGTTGCAGCGTCAGCTGCTGCAATGCGGCTCATAAGGTACGCAAGGGCCTTTTCAAACTTTACGCCATACCAGTGTTCCTTGTCGTCAATTGTTGCCTTCATAGCTTCAACAACAACGTCAGCGCCAAGGGCCGCCGCGTTATACACAGACCAGCCGCGGCAAATCGCCCCCGCTACAGTAGAAGCGTAAACATCGCCCGTGCCGTGCATAGAAGCGTCAATTCTTTCATTAAAATAATAGCGAATATCCTCGCCATCATAAACAGCAACACCTAGCTTGTCAGGGTCAAAGCTCACGCCGGTTAACACAACGTGCTTTACGCCAATATCTTTAAGCTTCTCCAAAAGCCCTTGTATGTATTCTTCGGTGTATGAATCGCCTTCATACTCTTCGCCCAAAAGGAAGGCGGCTTCCGTCAAGTTAGGAAGGATTATGTCCGCAAAGGTGCAAAGCTTTTTCATTTCAGCAGGGAAATCAGGCGCGAAACCCTTGTATAAAACGCCGTTATCCGCCATTACAGGGTCAACTATCTTTAATGCCCCAGTGCGCGAAGTTTCTTGCATAATTTTAAGGATGAACGGAATTTGCTCCTTACTTACATAGCCCGTGTAAAAGGCATCAAAGCCTATTCCTTCCTTTTTCCAATGCGCAAGAATGCTAGGCATATCATCAGTCAAGTCGCGAAAGGTGTATCCTGAAAAGCCAGCCGTATGCGTTGAAAGCACAGAAGAAGGCAAAACGGCAGTTTCTATTCCGCAGGCAGAAATTATAGGCAGTGCCACCGTAAGCGAACACTGCCCAACACAGGAAATATCCTGAATTGTGAGAAGTCTTTTATCCATAAAAAGTTAAGGCTTAAAACTTATAGCCTACACCGATTGACGGCACAATGTTTAGAACGCTCATATTGTTAAATTCTGTGCGAGCAGGTCCATACCAACCGTTGTTAGAATACCTTTCAATGCCTGCAAAGTCATATGTTATATCAACGGCCGCGCGAATAAACATAGAACTAGTTACATTAAAGGCAAGCTCTGCGTTAGCGCCAAGTCCTGCTAAAAACCTGCTGTTGGAATATCCCCAAGTGTCGCCAAAAAAGGCTGCAACGTGTGCGCCTGGAGAAACAGCAAAAAGAACGCGATTTGTTCTTGCCAAGGCTAGCGTTGGACCTACAAAAAACGAAACGCCCCAAGATTCTTGCCAGTAGTCAGACATAAAGTAGATTTCCGAGTAAAGCGAGCCATCTGAGCCGTCATAAAACACTGATTGTATTTGCGGAAAATAAATATCAGCAGAAAGATGCAATCCAAGCCGCTTGGTAAAAAGGGCGGTCAAGTCAGCACCAACAGCGCATCCAAAGGTCAATGTGCTTTTTAGGTTATCATCGCCGCTAAAGTTTTCCCACTGTATGGGGAATGGAAAATTAAGCGAAAGATAAATTGCAGGCGAGTCCTTGTCACCGTTATATCCATTATGGCGAGGGGCTCCTGCTCCAGGAGGCGGCGGAGGCACGTGATCACCTCGCGGCGGAGGCGGTGGTGCGTAGTCGCCATACGGTGGCGGTGGATAATCACCTGGATACGGCCCGTACTGGGCAAAGGCAAAAGAGGTAAAAAGGATTAAGCATAAGCCTAGCACACACTTTTTCATTTTTCTCTCCTTATAGTATTTAAACTATAAAACAATACACGCTAAGCGCGCCTAAAGTCAAGGCAAGCCTTTTAAGAAATATCCAATAAAAGATGAAAAATTTCCAAAATAAGAATAGCCGCCAAAAGAAGATCAGTCTTTTCAAGTTTCATAAAGCACCTCAAAAGCAACTTTAGGGCAAAGCTATTGAAGTGTCAAATTAAAAATAAATTAAAAACGGCTTTAGCGTTTAGCTCTCGGCTAATTCCCCTCTTGCTTTGCCATCGCTCTGCCTGACGGTAAAATGCAGTTCACAGGCTATATTATAGCAACAACGCTCAAAAAGGCGATGAGGTCGAGCGCTACGTACTAAGTGCTGTGTGCTTAGGCGCTGGGAAAACCCGCAGCGAGTTGTGTTTAAAAAGCGCAACGAAGCTTCTAGCGCACTACTCTGCCACGTTTGTAATCTCTGCGCTAAACGCACTATACGCTCATTGCTGCGCCCCATACGCTGAATACGGCTCAAAGAGCTGTTGCTCTACAGGCGGAGGCATAGCCCCGCCGCTGAATACCCCTTGCTCCGCTCCTTGCCCTGCGAGCCGATGAAGCGGTAACGACTGAGGCGCGCAGAGCTTGGCCTGCATTGTTTAGGATACTTGTGTCCGCAGCGTTTGGAACACTCAGCTCAGAAGTGTTTGGGACACTTGAGACTGCATTGTTCCAACAAATGCGACTGAATTGTTAGAAGAAATGCGCTTGAAGTGTTTAAACACTTAGCCCGCAGTGGCCAACGATCAGTAGCTCAAGGCTTGCTTTGCGCCTACAGCGGTGAGGCTTGCAGAGCCTCAGCACTTAGCGCTTAGCTTCTGGCACTCACTTTCCACCCTTGAAATACTTGCGGCTAAAGTGGTATCTTCATAAAAATTATGAGTGATGAAAAGCCACTAATTAAAGAAATACTAGCCTTAAAGCCCGAAGGCCAGCGCGTGACGGCGCGCGGCTGGGTGCGCACAAAGCGCGAAACCAAAAACCTCGTCTTTTTACAAATAAACGACGGCTCATGCTTTTCTTCCATACAAGTAACGTTTCAGCAAGAAGGGCAAGGCGAGCTCTCGTCGCTATTGCGTAGCGTTACCACCGGTGCGTGCGTAGTGGCAGAAGGCGCGCTTGTGGAGTCGCCGGCGAGTGGTCAGGCTGTAGAAGTGCAAGGTGAGGCAATTAAGATAATAGGCGAGGCCCCTGCGGAATCCTATCCTCTTCAAAAGAAAAGCCACACCTTTGAGTTTTTACGCACAATAGCGCATTTGCGCGCGCGAACTAACACCTTTGGCGCTGTCGCCAGGATGAGAAGCCAGATGGCGTTTGCAATACACAGCTTTTTTCAAGAGCGAGGTTTTCAATATTTGCACACGCCGATTATCACAGCATCGGACTGCGAGGGCGCGGGCGAGATGTTTCGCGTTACAACGCTTGATCCGCAAAAAATAGCTGAAGATGCATACGCGGCGGGAAAGGCGGGCAAGCCACTTGGCGAGAAAGGCGCGTTTGTCGGCTGGGACGAGGACTTTTTTGGCAAGGCGGCAAGCCTTACGGTTTCTGGCCAGCTTGAAGCGGAAACCTACGCGCTTGCCCTTTCCCGCGTTTACACCTTTGGGCCAACGTTCCGCGCGGAAAACTCAAACACAACGCGGCATTTGGCTGAGTTTTGGATGGTTGAGCCCGAAATGGCCTTCTTTGACCTTAGCGACAACATGGACATTGCGGAAGCCTTTATAAAGCACTTGATCACTTGGGCGCTAAAGAATTGCAAGGAGGACATGGATTTTTTCAATTTAAGGATACAGAGCGGCCTAATTGAAATGCTTGAAAAGGTGGCTTCTTCAGCCTTTGTCCGCCTAACCTACACTGAGGCAATGCGAGAGCTGGAAGGGGCGGCAAGCCGCTTTGAGTTTAAGCCCTTTTGGGGTTGCGACCTTCAAAGCGAGCATGAAAAATTCCTAACAGAAGAGGTTTTCAAGTCTCCTGTAATTTTAACAGACTATCCAAAAGAGATTAAAGCCTTTTACATGAAGCTAAATGATGACGAAAAGACTGTGCGCGCGATGGACGTGCTTGTGCCGGGATTGGGTGAGATAATCGGCGGCTCGGAGCGCGAAGAGCGCCTGGACAGACTAGAAAAGCGCATAAAGGAGCTTGGGCTAAACTCGCAAGACTACTGGTGGTATCTTGACTTGCGCAAGTTTGGAAGCGCGCCGCATTCAGGCTTTGGGCTAGGCTTTGAACGCCTTCTATTGTATATAACCGGCATGGCTAATATACGCGATGTAATCCCATATCCAAGGACACCTAAGCTTGCAGATTTTTAACGCGCTTGGCGGCAATACTAGCCGAAAGCCCAAGTTAAGGGAAAGGAAGCACCTTTGGAAGGTTCTTCCTATTACGATTCTTGTTTTTCTTGCGTTGGCGGCAATTATACTTTTTTACACATCGGCAAGGCTTAACACAGAAAGCCCACGCGCGCAGCGGCTTTTTCGCTTGGCTGAGCTAGAAATGGAAGCTATTTTTGAAAGCGCGAGAGAAGCGTGGGAAAAGGCTAAGTATGGGGAGTTGAGCCCTGTTGAGCGCATTGCAGCCAAGGGCGGAAGCCTTACCTCCCGCGCGCCCGTGCCACTTGACGCGGACTATATCCGCGCGGCTTCTGTAGCCATTATAGATGCTACAACAGGCACCCTTATTTTTGAAAAGAACGCCAATAGGGTTATTCCTCCCGCTTCCCTTACAAAGGTTGCCTCGATGTACACGGCGTTCCATCTAATGGAAGAAAATGAAATTACCATGTCTACCCGCGCCTCCCTTCCGCCTGAAACATGGGCTGTAAACCTTCCACCGCGATCAAGCATGATGTTCCTAGCACAAGGCCAGCGCGTTACAATAGGCGAGCTTTTTACAGGCATGGCTGTGCCTTCGGGCAACGACGCGGCTATTGCCATTGCCATAAACACAGCGGGAAGCCTGGAAAGCTTTGTTTTTGAAATGAATTCTAGGGTGGCTGCCTTAGGCTTTAAGCACACTCGCTTTGCGGAACCTACAGGCTTAAGCGAGCACAACAGCACAACGGCGCTTGAGTTTGCCCAGCTTTGCAAAATTTACATAGATGAATATCCAGAAGCACTTGAAGAGTTCCATTCGCGAGAAGTCCTAGAATACCCTAAAATTTGGAATATACCAGAGTTTGCAGAAAGGAATGCTACAGCTGACGCCCAAGGAAACACTTCCCAAACTGTAGTCCAGTATGCCACAAACAGCTTGCTAAGAACCCTTGAAGGCTGCGACGGCCTTAAAACAGGATATATTGATGAGGCAGGCTATAACTTTGCTCTTACTTGCAAGCGTGGCGACGAGCGCTTTATTGTAGTGCTTTTGGCAGGCCCCAATGGCGTGCCAGGCGAAGGCAACGGCCACATGGTACGCGCGGAAGACGGCAGGCGGGCAATAGAGTGGGCATTTGAAAACTTTAGCACAATAAGGCTAGAGCCTCCTACAGCATTTCCTGTTGTGGCGTGGGGCGGCAAGCAAGGATACGCCGCAATAATTCCTACAGGAAACGCTATCTTTACAATACCCGTAAATGCCAAAGCTGAAAGCGAACCGCGAATCCTTTTGCCTGAAAGCCTTTCCGCTCCCTTAGCTGCAGGCGAGGTTGTAGGAAAGGCTGTGTGGCTCTCAGAAAGCGGTGAAGAGCTAGGAGAAATAGATTTAATTGCAGCAGAAAGCGTTCAAAGAGCTGGGGCCTTTAAGCGCGCGCTAGACTTTTTTGCTAAAAAAGTAGCCCAAATTTTTAGGTAAGGCTGTTAGTTAGAAGCTTACAGCTCTTAGCCTTTAGCATTGTGGCAAGGCAAGATGAGCCCTGTGCAGTTCAGGTTGCAGAATCCCAACGGTACATAGAGCTTATGGCTTTAAGCCGATCCTGTTAAAAAAAACGCTTGACAAACGGGAGATCAGGAAAGATCATTCTTTTAGAAATAAAACCATTACCCTCTTTGGAGGCAGTGGCGCTCAGGGCGTTCGCTTGAAGCTATCGCTGCAGATACACCCAAAACCGCCCCACCGGGAACGAAAGTGTTACCCTTTGGGGTGTATATCAACAAGCTACAAGTTAAAGGCTCTTAGTCTATGTTAGCGGGCTCTCATAGCTTATGAGAGGGTCATCTCATCGTGTATTAGATGGGTGCCTTATAGTGTATGAGATGGGCATCCCATTGGCTGGGAAATACTTATCTAATAGCCTATGCTAGAAGCTGGGAGCTACAAGCTCTTTATTTTTTTTAAATTTTTTTTAAAAAAACTTGACAGTTAAAAAAAGCATGATACCATACTAACTAGGACAGTTAAGGTAGATTGCTTTTATGTCTTTATAGAAATACTGTGATGGACTATCATAAAAAATAAAGCGGTGGCGATATCTTTTTTTATACTAAGAATGATTGTTTTTAGACATCTATAAGGCTTTGAGTGAAATATGGGCAATGTGGCTAGGAAAAGCGTATTGCTTTTTGTGTTCATATTGCTTTCAGGATTAAAATAGTGAAATATGCGCTAAGCAAGACGCATAAAAAGATATTAGTAGGGAGGTATCATGCTATTCCAAACCACACAGGCTCATGAAGAGTTTAGAGCTAAGGTTCGTTCGTTCGTGGAGGAAGAGGTAAAACCTATTGCCTTTCAGCTGGATCAAAACAACGAGTTTCCTGACGACGCAGTGCGTCATATGGGAGAGCTGGGGTTCATGGGCATTCCTTTCCCCAAGGAGTATGGCGGTCAAGGTCTTGATGGCTTAAGCTATGCTATCGCGGTAGAGGAGCTTTCTAGGGTAGATGGCGGTACAGGAGTTATCCTTTCAGCGCACGTCTCTCTTGGATGCTGGCCAATATTTGCTTACGGCACAGAGGAGCAAAAAAAGAAGTATCTTACGCCACTTGCAAAGGGTGAAAAGATAGGCGCCTTCGGCTTAACGGAGCCTAATGCTGGGTCTGATGCTGGTGGCACAGAAACCACTGCAATGCTTAAGGGCGATCATTATGTCCTCAACGGCAACAAGATTTTCATTACCAACGCTCCGAAGGCGGACACCTATGTAGTATTTGCCGTTACTACCCCTGACATTGGAACACGCGGCATTAGCGCGTTTATTGTGGAGAAGGGCTGGAAGGGCTTTTACTTTGGCGACCACTACGACAAGCTGGGTATTCGCTCGTCTTCGACTGCCGAGCTTATTTTTGACAATGTAATTGTTCCAAAGGAAAACCTTTTAGGCAAGGAAGGCCAAGGCTTTAAGATTGCAATGTCTACCCTTGACGGCGGCCGCATTGGCATTGCGTCCCAGGCGTTGGGCATTGCTCAGGGCGCTTATGAGGCTGCCCTGGATTACGCTAAGGAGCGCATTCAGTTTGGAAGGCCCATTGGCTTCCAGCAGACTGTCTCCTTTAAGCTTGCTGACATGGCGACGAAGCTTCGCTGTGCAAGGTTCCTTATTTACTCAGCTGCTGAAATGAAGGAAGCCCATGTTCCTTACGGCATGGAATCTGCCATGGCAAAGATGTATGCGTCTGACATAGCTCTAGAAGTTGTAAACGACGCATTGCAGATTTTCGGCGGTTCTGGCTACATGAAGGGCATGGAGGTTGAGCGCGCCTACCGCGACGCAAAGATTACTACAATTTATGAGGGCACAAACGAAATTCAGCGTGTGGTTATTGCCGCTCATCTCTTGGGCAAAGAGCCCAAGTCTGCAGGCAGTGGCTCCTCCAGCGTTGCCAAGAAGCCTGCCCCAATTACCGGCGTGCGCAAGAAGGTTATCTTTAGGGAAGGAAGCGCTCAGGAGCAGGTTGAAGCTCTTGTGGCTCGCCTTCAGAAAGATGGTCATGATTTCTCTGTTGGCATTCCTATCGACACGCCGATTACCCAAGCAGAGCGCGTTGTTTCCGCCGGCAAGGGTATTGGTCCTAAAGAAAACATGAAGCTGGTTGAAGACTTGGCCAAGGCCGCTGGCGCTGCAATAGGCGCTTCTCGCCCTGTAGCGGAAACGCTTAAATATGTGCCGCTTGCCCGCTATGTTGGTATGTCTGGTCAAAAGTTTAACGGTAACTTGTATATTGCTTGTGGTATTTCAGGCGCTGTGCAGCACTTGAAGGGCATAAAGACCGCATCTTGCATCGTGGCCATTAACAAAAATCCGGGCGCGCCTATATTCAAGAACTGCGACTATGGCATTGTTGGCGAAGTGGAAGAGATTCTGCCGTTGCTTACCAAAGCGCTTGGTACAGGTCAAAAGCAGCCTGCACCTCCAATGATCAAGATGAAAAGGCCTCGCCCGCCAAAGCCAGAGCCAATCGGATCGCGCTATGTTTGCGGTGGTTGTGGCTACGAGTATGTGCCTGAGCTTGGCGATCCAGATGCCGAAATTGCTGCAGGAACGCTGTTCTCCAAGTTACCAGATGACTGGGTATGCCCGCAGTGCGCTGAGGAAAAAACGCTGTTTATTGAGGACAAATAAAAAATAAATACCTATAAGGGGGTTAACCGTGTATTGCACAAGGAAAGTAACTGATAATCTCTATTGGGTCGGTGCTAATGATCACAGGCCGATCCTATTTGAAAATGTTCACCCTATCCCCAAGGGGGTGAGCTATAACGCCTACCTGTTAATGGACAAGAAAACTGTTTTGTTCGACACGGTGGATTGGTCTGCTTGTCGGCAGTTACTGGAGAACGTTGAACATATTCTAGCAGGCAAGCCGTTGGATTATATGGTTATAAACCATATGGAGCCAGATCATGCTGCTTGTATTGAAGAGATTTTGCTTCGCTGGCCGCAGGTACAGGTTATTGCTACGGAAAAGGCCTTTATGTTCATGCGCCAGTTTGGTTTTAAGGTGGATGACCATGGCTGCATTGAAGTAAAGGAAGGAGATACCTATACTTTTGGCGATCACACTGTAACGTTTGTAGGAGCACAAATGGTTCACTGGCCAGAGGCTATGGTAACCTTTGACACGACAAACGGCGTTTTGTTCTCTGCAGATGCCTTTGGCACCTTTATAGCCTTGGACGGCAAGCTGTTTGCCGATGAGGTTAACTTTGACAGGGATTGGATAGATGAGGCACGACGCTATCTTACCAATATTGTTGGTAAGTACGGACCTCACGTTCAGTTGCTGTTAGGCAAGGCTGCAGGCATTTTGGACAAGATTAAATACATTTGCCCTCTGCACGGACCTATTTGGCGCAAGGACTTGAAGTACTTTATTGACAAGTATGACAAATGGAGCCGTTATGAGCCAGAGGTTAAGGGTGTCCTTATTGTTTATGCGTCTATGTATGGCAATACTGAAGCTGTTGCCCAGGCGTTGGCTTCTAAGATCTGCGATAGAGGTGTGACAGATGTAACAGTGTATGATGTTTCAAACACCCATGTGTCCTACCTTATTTCTGATAGCTTTAAGTACAGCCATATCGTTCTAGCTTCTGTAACCTATAATTTAGGTATTTATCCTCCAATGGCTGCCTACTTAGAAGACATGAAGGCTCTTAACTTGCAGCATCGCACATTTGCAATTATGGAAAATGGCTCGTGGGCTCCCACTTCTGGAGATTTGATGGAGAAGTACATCAATGAGGAAATGAAGAACATGACCATTCTCGAAGAGCGTGTGTCTCTGGCATCTTCCTTGCCGACTGATAAGGCCTCTGAGCTTGACACAATGGCTGATGCCATTGTTGAATCCATTAAAGAGGCAAAATAAAGGCAGTGGATTTGTTTCTTTATTAAATTGTCTTCCTTGCGAGTATAGGCTGACTGTGTTGCACTTTATCAATCGAGCGGAGTTAAGTCTGCATAAGCATAAGCAGGATAGATATCAATATTCGCAAGGGTGGTAAGATTGCCCGCTTTCTGTGTTTATCAGAAAGCGGGCATATTTTATATTGCCATTTGGCACAGATAGCAGGCGCGCAAGTAAGGAAACTTTGCCAAGGTATTTTATTGTTGGCAGTACCTAAGCCCCTGTCCATAGATGAAGACTAGGAGTGTGGATAAATGAATACTATAGAAGCTATTCTATCGCGGCGCAGTATACGCAAATACAAAGATCAGCCTGTACCTGATGACATGCTGATGGATATCCTTGAGGCGGGGATGTATGCGCCTTCTGCTGTGGATTTGCAGCCATGGTTTTTTGTTGTAATAAAAAGCCAAGATCAAATGCAGCGCTTGTATCAAATTATGGGGGCGGTTTC
>CAYYCW010000034.1:0-12054 GCA_964470435.1 uncultured Treponemataceae bacterium | reverse complement strand
AGCGGCAGACTCTTAATCTGCATGTCGAAGGTTCGATCCCTTCATGGCTCATCTTCCAAAGCGCAAGCCGCAATAGCAAAACGGCTTGCGTTTTTTGTTGGCGCGCGCTTGCTGTGCAAATATCTGTTTACTCATACCCCATGCTATGTAACTGTAAACTGATAACTACAAACTACTTTACAAAAACGCCCCGTTGCACACTTGCAGCACCTGCCCCTTTACATGCCGCCCCATCTTGCTTGCAAGGTAAAGGCAAGCATATGCCTGATCAAGCGAATCGCATTCAGGACCTGGAAAGTAAACATAGTGCCCGCTGTATGCAAGCATTTTAGCACCTCCAGGTTGCTCGCCCGCCTTATTCGCCAAATGCGCAGGGGTTACAGTAGCCCCTGGCGCCACAGCGTTGCAACGGATATTGGTATCAATAAGACGCATAGCAACGTTTTTTGTTAGCGTGTTAAGCGCTCCCTTTGACGAAGTATAGGCTGCGCCGCAAAATGGACGTGTGCCGTTTACAGAAGATACATTGATAATGACTCCCTCATTTTTAGGCAAGAATATTTTAAGGGCTTCGCGTATGTAGCGTACAGGGCCTGCAAGGTTTGTATCCAAAACGTGAAAAAGCCAGTCGTCATCGGTTTCATCAATCATCTTTTGCTCACCCAACCCAGCATTATTTATAAGAATATCAACATCGCCAAACTCGCGCAGTGCCGTTTCAAACACGCGTCTCGTGTCCTCAGCAGAGCAAACGTCAGCCAGGACACCTACAGCGCTACCGCCCTTGCCTCTTATGCTTTCCACCACGCCGCCTAGCTTTTCCTCATCAAGGCTTGCAATAACTACAGCCGCCCCCTCTTCCGCGAAAAGGTGGGCCATAGTCTCTCCCATGCCATAGCTTGCGCCCGTAATTATGGCTACCTTGCCTTCAAGCATTTGCGCTTCCATTTTTAACTCCTCTCATTTTAAGATTTTTGATAGTAGAAAGTGTAGCTTTTAGGAGGAAAAATTACAAATACTTAGTTTTTATTAAGATTTATAAAAAAAAATTATGAAAAAAATTTCCGCAATTAAAACATTGCTCCTCTTGCGAGGAGCTTTTAGGTGGCGTGTGCAGAAAAACTTTACAGCACCTCTTTAAGGGCTGCTGTCAGGGCATCATAATCTGGAGGGGTAGTTACCTCTGGGACAATCTGCAGATAGCGAATTACATTCTCCTTGTCTACTACAAAGACAGCGCGGCACAAAAGCCTAAGCTCCTTAATTAGAACACCCCAGTTTTCGCCAAAGGACGCAGTGCGGTAATCAGAGATGGTTTTAACCTTATCTATCCCCCGTGCGGTGCAAAACCTTCCTATTGCAAAGGGCAAATCCATGCTGACATTTACAATAACCACATCGTCAGAAAGCTTAGCCGCCTCGCGATTAAACCACTGCGCTTGAAGATCGCACACTTCAGTATCAAGGGAAGGCGTAACCGAAAAAACCTTTACCTTGCCTGCAAGGTCAGCTAGCGAAACAGGAGCAAGAGAAGCATCGCAAGCTGCAAAATCAGGGGCTTTATCGCCCTTATGAAGCTCAGGCCCCATCAAAGTCATCGGGTTTCCACCCATTGTAATAACGCCCGTTCTTTCCATAAAACCTCCAAAAATATAAAAGTTGAATCCTGCCCCAAAGCGCTTGTAATGAGTTTTAGCGTCACTTAAGCGGCAGGTTATTCATTATTATCTATTAAATTGCAACAATTACAAGACGTTAGCAACAAAAGCTGTCAGCTGGCAATTTAGCTTCTAGCTTCTTGGACGGAATCGTGGTATATCCAGAGCTTAGAGCTTAGTAGTGAGGCGTATACGGTAGAATTTCTATGCGGGCGTGTTGCTCTAGCAGGAGACGGTGCCTTTTGCTTTGCCTTATATTCTCAGTTCTCAATACTAAGTTCTAAGAAGAGCCTCTTAGAAACTTAGGTAAACTGAAAAAAAATGCAAGGATGTTCCTGCCAGCACAAATAGATGCCAAAGAGGATGTGTCCAAGGTATTTTTTTAAGCATATAGACGATGGCTCCAAGAGTGTACCATACGCCGCCTGCAAGAAGGAAATTCCACGTTTGGATTGGAACAGCTTCTTTTAAAGGCTTTGCCGCAAATACAATAATCCAACCCATTAAAATATAGGTAATAACTGAGGCTATTCTGATTTTTCTTCCAAAAATGGAGTAAAGGCTAACCCCAGCGGCTGCAAGCGCCCAAATTACAGCAAAAATGAGCCAACCCGTAATCCCGCGCAAGGCAGTTAGGCAGTACGCAGTGTATGTACCCGCGATTAGGACAAAAATAGCCGAATGGTCAAGTCGCTCAAAAACAACGCGCGCCCTAGTCCTTGAAAGCGCGTGGTAAAGGCAACTCATCATATAAAGAAAAATCATGGAAAAACCAAAAATAGCAAAAGCCGTTACATAAAAGCCCTTTTCGCCTATAGGCGACATGGTTGCCGCGCGTATAGCCAAGAGCGCAGTGCCCGCAATGGCTAAAAGCGCGCCTGCGCCATGCGTTATTGAATTTGCAATTTCTTCCGCTGTTGAATATGCGTGTATTTCTTTTGTGTTCATGGTATAAGGATTAGACACGCTTTAGAGAAAAAAAGTTGCACTAGCTTTTTAAGCTAATGGATACCTATAAGTTTTCCCGTTAGGGCGGCGCACTGCGATAAAATCCTCTGAACAAGAAAGGATGCAATCCTTTAAGGCGGCTACAGAAAGAGGAAACTTGCCACCGCCTTCTGGGAGGTCAACTGCAAAGGCGGGTCGCGAAAGCCCTGAAAGCTCATCTTCAAGCTCCCTCCATATTGAAAGGGCTCGGCCTAAAGGCACGCGGAAGTGTCCTGTGCCTGGCGCAAGGTCGCACTGGAAAAGGTAGCCTGGCTTTACACCAATTTGCACAAGGGATGAAAAAAGAGCGCGCAAAATAGATGCGCTGTCATTTACGCCTTGCAAAAGCACCGTTTGCGAAAAAACAGGGATACCCGCTTCAACAAAGGAAGCAAGGCATTCAACTTGGCTTAGCTTAAGTTCCGCTGGATGATTTATATGTGGAATAAGCCAAATCGGCCTTAATGCCCGCAAGGCAGCTATCCGCGCGCTTGTAAAAAGATGGGGGGCAAAAATAGGCGCGCGTGTGCAAAGGCGCAGCACTAGCTGTGCGCGTATTTTCCTCAAGCGCGCAAGAAGGCTAAGCAACGTGTCAAAGGGGGCAGAAAATGGGTCGCCACCTGACACTAAAAGCTCTTCAATTTCAGCATGGCTTTCAATGTATCCACACACCTCTTCTAGCTCATCTCCAGAGATAAGATTTAAGTGCTGCGAGCCAAGGCTGCGCCTAAAGCAATAGCGGCAATATCCTATGCACCTTGATGTGGAAATAAGAAGGGCGCGGCTTTTATACTGATGGACAAGGCGGGGAAGAACCGCGTATTGCGCTTCCCCAAGCGGGTCAGAAGATTCGCAAGGCAAGATTATATTTTCATCCCGCGAAGGATAAACTTGCCTTTTTAGTGCGTGGGCAGCCTTTGCATCCCCTTCCTTTTCAGCTTGCTCGATGAGTTCTTTAAAGGCGGGCGGCACGGCAACAGGAAAGCTTTCAACAGCGGATTTAGGCGAAGCTTCCCGCCAGGAAGCAGTTTTCATCGCATGGCAAGGCTTGCAAGGACTGCCGCCTCTTTCAATAGATTGTCTATTACAGAATACTCGTTTGGCTGGTGCGCTGTTTCATCCATCACACTCCAGACAACAGAGTCAAAGCCAGCGTTCCGCAAGTAAGCGGCTACAGTGCCGCCTCCAATGCCCACGGGGCGGCATTGAACGCCAAGCATTTCTTGCGTGGCGGAAGAAAGGGCAGCCACAACAGGGGAGGAGGAATCCACCGCGCGGGATTGCACCGCTTGCTCTTCTGTAATTGCAACGCTAACGCCATATTCCGCTTCTATTTCCGCGACTGCCTCCCGCACCTTGGCGCGAACTTCATCAAGGGTATAGCAGGGGAGAATGCGACAATCCATAGAAAAAAAGTCCTCTCCAGGTATTGTGTTAATGTTTGGAACGTTAGCCGTTTTCCGCGTAGCCTGAAAGGTGGAATAGGGCGGCTCAAAGAGGGCGTCATTAGCGCAAAAATGCCTTTCAAGAGCGTGTAGCCTTAGCGCGAGCGCGCAGCCAGCGTGGTGGGCGTTAATCCCTAAATCGGGGCGGGATCCGTGCGCTTGCTTTCCATGCACAAGCACATTAAGCCAAAGAATGTTCTTTTCCGCAATTTCTATTGTCTCTCCCGCTGGATCGCCACCGTCAGGAATTACGATAAAGTCAGAAGGAGAAAAAAGGCTTTTTCCCCCGTTAGTGCTATCTAGAATATGGCGAATGCCGTAAACTGAGCCATTTTCTTCATCGGCTATAAAAAGAAGCTTTATCGCGCGCTCTGGGGTAATGTTGTTTTCAATAAAGTAGAGAGCAGCCATAATAGAAGAGGTCATACCTTGCTGGTTGTCTTCAACGCCGCGCCCGTAAATCTTGCCGTCCCTTTCTATTGCAACCCAGGGGTCGCTTTCCCACAGGGAAAGCTCGCCCGGCGGCACAACGTCAAGGTGGCTCATAATCCACAAGGCATCATCACGCTTTCCAGGCACTGTAACAACAAGATTAGGTCTAATTCCAGAAGGAACTCGCCCGTCTTTAGCGTCAAGGCGCTCAAAGTGCGCAAAGCCAAGCGCGCGCAATTTTTCTTCAAGGGCAAGGCATTTTGTTAGTTCGCCTTCGCCGCCCGCTTCGGGGGCAAGCGCAGGGTTCGAAGTAAGAAGGGATTCAAGCTCAAAGGCTAATTCCCGCCGCCTTTCCAGAAAGCTAAAAACATTAGAAGAAAACTCGGTATTCATGAAGGTTCCTTGTCGTATTTTTGATAAACTGCCCAAGTAGAAGCGATTAACGTATCAATGTCTGAATACTTAGGCGCCCAACCTATAAGCTCCCGCGCTAGGCTTGCGCTTGCGCAAAGGGATGAAGCATCCCCTGAGCGCCTTGCCGCATAGCGCGCGGGTATTTCCTTTCCAGTAATGCAACGGGCGGCTTCTGTCATCTCAAGCACAGAAATGCCTACCTCGCTGCCTAAGTTTACAGTAAGGCTTTTATTCTCACGCTCAATATAGGAAAGGGCGTTCACGTGGGCATCCGCCAAGTCAGAAACATGCACATAATCGCGAATGCAAGTGCCGTCGCGAGTGTCATAATCGTTTCCAAAAATCTCAAGTTGATTTCGCCAACCCTTTGCCACCTCCATTATGATAGGAAGGAGATTTTGCGGGTTGCACTCAAGGCCTGCAATTTCGCCGCCGGGATCGTATCCTGCAGCATTAAAGTAGCGAAGGGAGGCAAACCTAATTCCTTTAAGGCGCTCATACCAAATAAGGAGGCGCTCAATTTCAAGCTTTGTAAAGCCGTAATAGCTTTCAGGAGCAAGAGGATGCGCCTCGTCTATTGGCAAATACGCGGGTTGGCCAAAGACCGCTGCTGATGAGGAAAAAACAATGTAGCGGCAGCCGCGCGCGCACATCGCGTTCAGTATGTTGATTGTGCCTGATATGTTGTTTACTGAATACTTTTCAGGTTCTTGCATGGATTTGCCTACAGCCTTAAACGCCGCCAGGTGGATGCAAGCGTCAAAGTTTTCCGCAAAGGCTGCCTCAAGGCTATCCGCGTGGCGAATGTCGCCCGCTATAAAGCGCGCATCTTCAAAAAGATTGCAAATGCGCCCAGAGGAAAGGTTGTCAAAGACCGTAACAGAGTGCCCAGCCCCAAGGAAAGCCTTTACAACGTGGCTGCCAATGTATCCTGCCCCGCCTATTACAAGAATTTTCATGCTGTGCTTACAGCACCTCCCTATAATTGAAGCGCATTATACTATAGAACGCTTTAAGTGGCAACTTAGCAAGAATATGTGATTTAGCTTTTAGCTTTTAGCTTTTAATACGGGGCAAGTAGCTACAGCAAAGCGAAGGCTTCTTGTTCTACCCTATACGCTAATAGCTTAAAGCCCTAGTTTCTTATTGCCCTTTGTCCTATAATTGCGCTAGATTAAATAACGAATAATGAAAATAGAAAGAAAAACTTCCAGGCTTGTTCTAATCCTTCTTTGCATTGTAGCATCCCTTAGCCTTGCAATTTTTGTAGGCACTGTTTATGCCTTTGTGCGCCGCGTTTTTAGCAATGCCAAACCTCAAGAAGAGGAGCAAATTTTAAGCAATGAGCCTCAAGAAGAGGGACAAGTTTCAAGCGAAGAGCTTCAAGAGAGGAGCTTTTTGAACATAGGCCGCCTTAGAACAGAACTTTCCCCAGAAATAGGCAGCCAGGAGGTAGTGCCCCTCATTGTAAAGGCTTCAATTCCCTACTCTAGCGCTGACATTCAGCTTCAAGAAGAGCTTGTGCGAAAATTACCTGAAATCAGGGACGTGGTTAGGACGTTTTTTTCTCTTTACACCCTTTCAGAAATTCAAGGCATGACGGAATCGGAGCTAAAAAAAATGCTTTTGGAAAGGATAAATAGCCTCATTGTTTTAGAGGATATAAGCGAAATTTACTTTGAAGAGTTTATTTTCTTTGAATGAGGCATGAATATGCAAGAAGTTGTAGTTCCTGCGGCGCAGGTTATAATAGCTATTATTCCAATAGTTGGAATAGTTATGGGGGCGGTTGTAATCTTTTTTTACCTTCTATGGAGGCACCACCAAATTATAAAGGAAATTGAGCTAGGCATATACGAGCGCCCTGACTTTTCGCTTAAAACCTTTTGCCTTCTTGCAGGTGCCCTTTTGGTTGGAACAGGCCTTACCCTAACATTTCTTTTTACCCTAATAGAAGGAATTAGCTATGCCCTTTTGGGCGGCCTTATTCCGCTTGCAACGGGAGCAGGCTTTCTCTGTGTTTACGCTAAACTTAAAAGCTAGCTCTTGAGGTATGCGCCTCCATCCTTTTTGGTGGCAATGATTAACTTTTTATCTAATAGCCAGGATGCAGAGGCAAAAGAAGACCTTAAGCTTTGTAAAAAGGCTATTGAAGGAGAGCTTTCAGCCTTTGAAGCTTTGGCTAAAAAGTACAGGGCGCGTATTATGTCTATTGGAATGAGCTTTTTTAAGAATGCAGATGATGCAGAGGATTTTCTTCAAGAAGTGCTTATAAAGGTGTATCTTTCGCTAAAGTCTTTTTGCGGAAAGTCGCGCTTTTCAACCTGGCTTACTAAAATAGCGTATAACACAGCCATTAACTCAGTTAAAAGGCAAAAAACCTATCTTTCCCTTGCGGAAAACTTTGAAAGAGCGCCGCATGCTGACTCTAGCGCTTTACTCGATCATTGGCGGGCGAAAGCTGTAGCTGAAACTCCTGAAGACGCTGCAATAAAGGAGGCTTCAGTTGCCGCAATAAGGGAGGCTGTAACTAGTCTCCCTGAACCTTACCGCGTTTGCATTGACTTTTTCTTTTTTTATAACATGTCATATAAAGAAATTGCAGAAACAGCGGGCATTCCCCTTAATACAGTGCGATCTCATATTTTTAGGGCAAAAAAGATACTGCGCCGCCATCTTGACGCGATAAAATAGGAGGTTTTGATGGAAGACAAATTAAGGTGTAAAAATTATTTTGATGAGTTTCTCTCGCTAGATAAAAACGAGATTATACCTTTTAGGGTGTCAGTTCATCTTTTAACTTGCATAAAATGCAGGACAGCTGTAAGAAGTATAAGGCTTGCAGAAAGGACTTTACAACACAATGTTGCTAAAACCATAACAAATGAAGCAAGTGCAAGCGACCCAGTTGTAAAAGCTGCTCTTAAGCAAATTGAAGAAGCGGGACTCACCTATCCGCAAGCTCCTATTCCTCACCGTGTTTCCTTTTCAGGCTGGGTTGCAGGCGGCGTGATTCTTGCGCTTTGCCTTTCAGCCTTTCCTTTTACGTCTATGGGTGAATGGGCTTCCAGGGTGTTCGCAGATAAGTTCCTAATTCCTTTCTACATCGTAACAGGGCTTGCTGTAGCCCTTTATGCTGTAATTTTTACAGGGTCTAATATGGACTTTTTTGTAAAAAAGATAAACGCGGTAAAAAAAGCCTTTAGTCCCAAAGAAGGGTAGGATTTGTAGACGAGTTGTTTTTTAGCACAGTAAAATGAAGATGAGGTCCTGTGCTTTTCCCCGTGTTGCCCACAAGTCCTATGCACGTCTTTGACGTAACATAACTTCCTGCAGAGGTAAGAATTTGGCTCATGTGGGCGTACATTGACTCATACCCTGAATGATGGCGTATTTTAACATAATTTCCGTAAGTGGGACTGTATCCAGTGGCTATTACGTCCCCTGCCATTGTAGCGTAAACTGAAGTGCCTGTAGGACAGGCCATGTCAACCCCGTTATGGAAGGTTCTGTTTCCAGAAAAAGGATTATTGCGCCAACCATAGTTGGAAGTGATATAATAGCTAGCTCTTATAGGATTGCTAAAGTGCTCTCCGTTTATTTCAAGGAGAGTTTCGCTATCAAGCCTAGCATCAGGCAAGAAAATCCTCGCTCCAACTTCAATGCGGTTATCTGCCATATTGTTTACAATGGCTATCTTTTCAAGCGAAACTCGGTATTGGTTCGCTATTGATTCAGGGGTATCCCCGTTTTGCGCAGTATAAAGAATGCCGTCAATGCTAGGTATTTTTAAGATTTGCCCAACACGCATTGTACGCGTGCTTCTAAGGTTATTGAGAGTTATTATAGCGTCTTGGCTTACCCCAAAGCGGTTAGCTATATCCAATATTATGTCGCCGTCCTGTACAGTGTATAGCTCGTAATAAAGGTCAGGAATAGCCTTAGCTTGTTCAAAAAAGCCTTCTAGCTGGCTATTGGCAAAGACAGTATCAACGCCACCCATGCCATTGTATTCCTCAGAGATGGGCAAGTCCGCCAAGCTTTCCGAAGAATCATCAATAGCTAAGGCGGCTACATTACGCTCAGATGAGCACGACAACAAAATAACAAAGGCCGCAATTAAGCTTAAAGCTATTCTAAATGTACGCTGCATAATCTTCCCAATAAAAATATACACTAAAAATACGTTTTGTAACAGCTACTTTAGTGTTTTTTTAGCTTTTTTTTTAGTTTTTTTCTTTGTAACAGTTTTTCATGCATTATAATCATAAAGGCTAAAAATGCAATAAGGTAAAGCGGAAAAATGAAAATGCCTATCCTATTTGCTAAAACGCCAAAAACAGGCGGCATAAGGCAGGTGCCAACATAGGCTGAAGCCATCTCCACGCCTGTCATAGCTTGTGAGTTTTCCGCGCCAAAGTGGCTAGGTGTTGAGTGTATTATAGAAGGATAAATCGGCGCACAGCCAAGTCCAACAAGCACAAGCCCTATGATAGAAGAAATTTGGCCAAAAGGCACCAATATTGCAGCAATTCCAACTAATACAACTAGCTGCCCTAGCCTTATCATTGCGGCGTCGCTAAGTTTAAGCGTTAAAAAGCCGCTTGCAGCCCTGCCTGCAGTAATTCCTATATAGAACATTGAAGCAAACCAGGCGGCAGTTTCGCTTGCCAGCCCGTGATAAAGTACAAGATAGCTTGCTGCCCAAAGCCCTGCAGTTTGTTCAAGCGCGCAATAGCAAAAAAACGCAATCATTATCTCTTTTGCGCCGGCAATGCTCACTGTTTCTTTCAAGCTAAGCGCCCTATGCTCTTTTAAGCGCTCCTCCTTGCTTTCCGCATCGCTCTTTGTTCCTTGCTGACTCCTCCAAAGCGGAAGGCTTATAAAGAGAAGTGCTGTAAGGCAAAATTGTATTATGGAAACATAACGGTAGCCTGCGTTCCAGGTGCCGCCAGTTAGCGCAAAGCCCATGATGTAGGGGCCAGCTGATGCGCCAACGCCCCACATGCAGTGAAGCCAGCTCATGTGGCGGCTTGCGTAATGCAGGGCAACATAGTTGTTAAGCGATGCGTCAACGCAGCCAGCGCCAAGCCCGTATGGAATAGCCCAAAGGCAAAGCTGCCAAAAGGAGTCGCTTAAAGAAAAGCCAAAAAGGGCGGCGGCTGTAAGCAGCACACTGAAAGCTGTAACCTTTCCCGTTCCTAAAAATGAAGTGAGACGCTCGCACTGCAAGCTTGAAACAATCGTGCCTGCAGCAATAATCATGGAGACAACGCCTGCGTAAGAGACAGGAACTGCAAATTGAGTGAACATTTGTGGCCAAGCGGCACCCAACAGGGAATCCGGCAAGCCTAAGCTTATAAAGGCAATATAGATTACCGCTAAAAGAAGGTGAAACATTTTCAAGTCAAGATATGCAAAAAACTTTTTGTCAATATAAGAGTAAGCTTTTAGCTTTAGGGCAAAAGCAAGCAGTCGCTCCTAGAGCGCATGATGCGCTCTTATCTTCTTGCACTGCCCTATACTCTGTCAACTGTAAGCCTAGCCGAAAGGGCAGGCAGTCTGTTAACTGCTAGCTAGTCTTAACTCTGGCCTTCATCTGAAGTCCTGTGCTTACAACGGGAACAGGCGAGCTGTCCTGCCCGTCAAGGTTGCCAATCCACGCTTTTGTTTCCTTTACAATAAGCGGCGAAAGCAGGAAAATCGCCACAATGTTTGGAATTGCCATAAGTGCGTTAAGAGTGTCGGCAATGAGCCATACCAAGTTAAGCGAAAGAACGGGCGCAATAAGCGATAGGACGGTATAAAGGACGCGATAGGGAATTAGTCCGCGCCTCCCCGCAAAGTACTCAACGCAGCGCTCGCCGTAGTACGCCCAGCCCAAGATTGTAGAATAGGCGAATGTGATAATACCAACCACTAGAATGGCAGGGCCAAAATAGGGAATTTGCGAAAAGACAAGGGAGGTGAGAATGCCGCCGTTTTCTATTTCGTCAGCATTAATTGCGGGATTTTTCATTACAGTGGTTACAATTACAAGCCCTGTCATCAGGCAGATGACAACAGTGTCCCAGAATGTGCCTGTGGAAGAAACCAAGGCCTGCCTTACCGGGTTCTTTGTGCGCGCGGCAGCGGCTGCAATCGGCGCAGAGCCCATGCCTGACTCATTAGAAAAAAGCCCGCGCGCCACGCCGTAGCGCATTGCAAGCTGAATGCCGCCTCCCACAAGACCGCCTGCAGCCGCTCCCTTAGTGAAGGCAAGCGCAAGTATCGTTTGCATCGCGGGAATAATAAAGTCCCAGTTTATGCAGAGGATTATAAGACAGCCCAAAACGTAAAACACCGCCATGAATGGCACAAGCAATTCGCAAACACGGGAAATTACCTTTAAACCGCCAAAGATAATGCAGCCTGTAAGCACGGAGCAAGCCACTCCTATAGCTATAGGAGGTATTGAAAGATTTTCGCGGCAAACGGTCGCTATGGCGTTAACTTGAGTTGTGCAGCCAATGCCAAAGGAGGCAAACCCAGCGAACACGGCGAACAGCAGAGCAAGCCACTTCATGTTAAGCCCGCGCTCTAGGGCGTACATCGCGCCGCCTTGCATGCGGCCGTCTTCAGTCTTTACGCGGAATTTTACCGCAATAAGCGACTCCGCGTACTTTGTAGCAATGCCAAAAACGCCCGTAAGCCAGCACCAAAGCACAGCTCCCGGACCTCCAAGCGCCACTGCCGTGCCCACGCCTATGATGTTCCCCGTGCCGATAGTGGAGGCAAGCGCCGTTGCAAGCGCGCCAAACTGGCTTACCTCGCCTTCAGAGGACGTGTCCTTTGTTACCGAAAGCCTTATTCCTTTTGTTATTGTTTTCCACTGGATAAAGCCCGTCCTAAAGGTAAAGAAAACGTGGGTGCCAAGCAAAAGGATAATCATTGCCCAACCCCAAACCAAGCTGTTCACGCTTTCAACAACCGAATAAATAAAGCTGTACATGGGGAGAGACTATAGCATAAGGAAGGCAGAGTATCAATTTGGGGATAGTTTAGAGCTATTAGCTTTTAGCTTTGTTATCCCCCTAACATACACTATGGGATGCCCATCTAATACACTATGAGATACC
>CAYYCW010000033.1:0-12117 GCA_964470435.1 uncultured Treponemataceae bacterium | reverse complement strand
TAGATGATCAAGTACATCGTCCTTGTGAAAGCCCTTTTGCTCAACACCGCGGCAACTGCTAAGCTCAGGTATAAACAGGGAAAGAAGCCCTGTCTTTTCCATTATGCGGAAGGCAATAGAGGGCTTTTCAGTTAAGAGCATCTTTATAAGCTCATCGCGCACGCGCTCCTTTGAGACAGCTGCAACAGAGGCAAGTGATTGCGGAATAGCTTTAAGCGTGCTTTCCGCTACAGCAAAGCCTGTCTGCGCTGCAAGCCTTGCACAGCGAATCGGCCTAAGTCCATCTTCAGAAAAGCGCTCCTGCGGATTGCCCACAGTTTCAATTATTTTTCTTTTGATAGCCTCCCTTCCGCCAAATGGATCGACAATCGCGCCGTCAGGCAAACGGGCGGCAATAGCGTTCATTGTAAAGTCGCGGCGGGCAAGGTCTTCTTCTATAGAAGAGGAAAACGCCACCTCGTCAGGATGGCGCGAATCGGAATAGCCTTTTTCCGTGCGGAAAGTTGTGCATTCAATGCGCGCGCCCTTAAAAAAAACCGTAACTGTGCCGTGCGCTATGCCTGTGGGTATTGCCTTCTTAAAAAGGGAAAGCACTTTTTCAGGCGGCGCGTCTGTAGCCACGTCAAAGTCTTCTGCCCTTTTCCCTAAGTAAAAGTCCCGGACAGCGCCTCCAACCATGTAAAGCGAAAAGCCCGCATCAGCAAAAACTGAAGAAAGGCTAACCAGCACTGAAGGCGCTTTAATGCTATTTTTTTGCGCGTTGCTCTTCATAAATGTCTTAAGTATACTCAAAAGGGAATGTTTTATGAAAGCTCTTCTTTTTACAGGCGGCGAGGCACCAAATATGGATAAGGTTAAAAGCTTCCTTGACGGCGATTTTATAGCTGCCGCTGATTCAGGGCTTTTGGCTGCAAAAATGGCGGCCTTAAGCCCAAACTTGATTATAGGAGACATGGACAGCCTCCAAGACAAAAGCCTCCTTTTAGACTATCCTAGAGCTGAGGTTATATGCCTTGAAAGGGCAAAGGACCTTACAGACACGGAAGCGGCTCTTCGCCTTCTTAAGGAGCGAGGCTTTTCAGAGATTACGCTAATAGGCGCAGGCGGCGGCCGCATTGACCATTTTTTTGCGGTTTTAAGGCTTTTTGAAACAGACTTTGCCCCTTCACTTTGGCTTTCAAATATGAATGCCGCCGCTTTTTTGCAATCGGCAAAAGATTCAGCGCTTTTAGCTTCAGGGCTTACAAAGGGGGATGAAGTTTCAGTCTTTTCCGTGGGGGAAGCTCCACATAAGATTGAAGGGGAAAACTTGCGCTGGCAGCTTGACATCCCTTGGGATAGCGAGGATAAAAACCGCACCATTCGCGACAGCCTAAGCAACTGGGCAGAATCCGACACAGTAAAGATTAGCTGCATTGAAGGGGATTTCTTATGCTTTTTTCCGCTAAAAGAAAGCTTAAAACTTGAGCGCGTTCTCCGCTCAGGCTAAAGCCCTATGGCTGCTCCGCGCCCGCGGGTGCCTCTCCACGTAGGCTTTGCAGCAAGCTAAGCGCGCTTGAAGCATCATCCCTTGCAACAGCTAAAAATTCAATTAAAGAAGGAAATTTTTCAAGGAATGAGCCCCACTTTTCAAAAAGGCGCATTTGCTCATCATTTGCAAGTTCTTCTTCTGCAATTCTAACAGCAAGTGCCCTTGCAGCTTCGCTATATTGCGCAATGTATTCAGCGTAAATGGAAGAACCTGCCGCATAAAGTGAAAAGTCAGGGAGGCTAGCTTCTTCAACATAGGCAAAAACTACAGCAAAGCCTTCGGGTAACTCTTGCGCAAACAGGGATTCAAAGTCAGCAAGGGCGCTAGAAAGCATGGCGCTTTCTTTAAGCTCCAAAGAGTAGGCAATAGCTTTTTCCACTGCCGCGCTAAAGGCCCTTTCCGCTAACTCTGCCGCAAGGATTCTGAGTTCTTCTTCCGTTTCAATGCCGTATCGCGTAACAATTACGGGAAGGGCATACTCTTTAGCGCGGACGGAAACACTTGCGGAAATGCTCCATGAAAAGCTAGGCGAGCCTTCAAGAAAGCGGGCATAAAGCTCTGCCGACGGAAGCTCTCCTGACTTGCTAAAGGAGCACTCAACCGGGCGCAAGCTAAAGGAAAGTATCTTACAATTTGTAGGAAGAAGCTTTTCCCAAGTCCAGCGGAACTTGCCGGGAATTACAGGAGTGCTGTCAATGCCGCCCGTTTTTGAAATTATAACGCCCGCATGCCCTGCGGGAACGGCAAACTGCACCCAGCCAAAATAAAAGACTACACTTGCAAAAATTACAAGTAAAAGGAAAGTCATGAATTTTTTCATTGTTGCAAACGCGCGCCCTTTTTAAGCCCTTGCCCACCATGCCAAACAGCGGTAAAATGATAGCGTTTGCAGTATACTTTATTTTACGCAAAAAGGAAAACCCAAAAAAAGTGAAGGCAAAAAAAGAAAGGCAGTATATTGCAAGCATAGAACTCCTTTACCGTGCGGAAATCCTTTTTGCAGCCCTTTCGCTTACCCTCGCTACCATTTATTCCATAGGCGCTTGGCAGTCTTTTATGGATTCCACCCTGTCAATGGTTCTTAACATTCTTTCTATAACCTCGCTTGCTGACATTTTCCTTTCTATCATTGTAATTGCAAGAGAAGCGCTCGCCATTTTTAGTAAAAGGAGAGCGCCTCGCATATTCATCATTCTTTCTTCCCTCTTGTTTTTAATTATATCGATTTTTTTACTTTTCTTTGCGCACGCCTTAATCGCAATATCTGAAGGATTTAGTGCGTAAAAAGTTTTTAGTTTCTGGCTTACTACTCGCCTAGCAGAGGAGTTCTCATCTTCAATAACAAAGATCAAGGTATAGTTTTCAAGTAAATTTTATTTTTTTAGAGTATATTGCGCCTTGCAATATGGTAGCACTATAATTAAACTGTCCTTGAAAAGGTGTTAGCACTATATGGCTAAAGCTATTACAGAAGAAAAAGTAAAAAATAACTTGATAGCGCTTGGCGCGGTTGTTGTGTTTTCGTTTTTGCTTTTAACCTTTGCTAGCGTCTTTATCCTTTCAAGCCTACATTCCTTAGAGGAAAGTTCAGCTAATCTTGAACTCAAGGGTCAACAGTCGATAAGGCAGCGCATTTTTATTACAAAGGCCTTTGTTTGCGCGCTTTCAGCCTTTGTTGCCCTTGCAATGATTCTTGGCACAAGGCTTACCTATATATATGGGAGAAGGCTTATCCACTTTCTTTTTTTTGACGAGCTGACAGGAGCTGACAATATCAATAGGTTTAGTAGGAAGCTTTCTTTAAGGTTAGGCAAAACGAAGGAGCAGGACTATCTTTCTGTAGCGACATTGAACATAAGGCGCTTTAACTCCATAAACGAAATATTTGGAGAAGAAAGCGCCAATGACCTTTTGCGCATTATAAAGGCGGTTCTTGAAAAAAGCATAGGCGAAGATGAGTTTTTTTGCCGCGAGGCATACGATGTATTTCATGTATGCCTTTCTGAAAGCGATGAAGCTAAGATCACTAGCCGCATTGAAACTATTTTTTCTGAAGTTTCTAGCAAATACTTGGAAAGCCACGACTACAATGTAAGGATGTACGCAGGCGTTATAGTCCTTAATGGAAATTCCAGTACAAGCGATATCTTTTCAAGCCTTTCTATAGCGCGTGGCAAAGCGCGCGAAAAAACAGGGGTGACCGTTTGCTTTTACAACGAAAACCTTCATATTAGCGAAGAGGTTGACAACTATATTGAAACGCACATGGAGCAATCCCTTATTGACGAAAGCTTTAAGCTTTATATTCAACCAAAAATGGATTTGGCTGACGAAAAGCTTTACGGAGCGGAAGTCCTTGTGCGCTGGGAAATAAACGACGGCAAGGTAATTCCGCCCTCCCAGTTTATTCCGCTTTTTAACAAGAACGGCTTTTGCGTTAAGCTTGACATGCACATGCTTGAAAAAGCGTGCAAGCTTATACGCGAATGGATTGACAGTGGAATTGAGCCTATTCATATATCGATTAACCAGTCGAGGCTTCTTTTTTTTGAAGCAAACTATGTTGATAAGGTTGTATCTATTACGGCTAAGTATAGTGTTCCGCCTAGCCTTATTACGCTTGAAGTGCTTGAAGAAATATATTGTGAAGATATAGAAGAAATTAATAAAAAAATTGCTGAACTTCGTAAGCACGGGTTTTTAATTTCAATAGATGATTTTGGTAGCGGGTATTCGTCTTTTAGTACAATGGGTGAATTGCGAGTTGACGAGCTTAAACTTGACAGAAATTTTTTAATTACAGCATCTGGAAACAATGGATGGCGCATGAAAATTGTTATTGACCAAGTTATAAGGATGGCAAGGCGCCTTCACCTTTCTGTTGTTGCGGAAGGCATTGAAACTAAGGAAAACGAAAAACTTGTAAAGACGCTTGGTTGCGACTTTGGGCAAGGCTATTATTATTGCAAGCCTATTCCTGCTAACGAGTTTAACGAACGCTACATGAATAACCGTCTGCCTAGAAAAGAAGATGACGAGGATATTTATCTAACAGACTTGAGCTAGCCATTGTTAAAATCTACTTTATTTAGTTTTTTATTCTTGTGTTAAAAATTACAAAAGCTGAATTTATTAAAAGTGCTTCAAGCCCTGTGGAATATCCTAAAGGCGCATTACCTGAATTTGCTTTTTTTGGAAGATCAAATTGCGGTAAGTCTTCCCTTATTAACATGATTGTAGGCCGCAAAGCCCTTGTAAAGACAAGCTCAATGCCTGGAATGACGCGGCTAGTCAACTTTTTTGCTGTAAACGATTCCTTTATCCTTGCAGATCTGCCAGGCTACGGCTTTGCTAGGCGTTCCGCGTCAGAAAGGGCGGGCTTTGATAAAATGCTTGCAAGTTATGTTAAAACACGCAATACGCTTAAGGTTATCTTTTTTTTAATGGACTGCCGCCGCCCACCTGACGCGCCTGAAAAGGATTCTGTAGCGTATTTTTTGTCTAGCGGGCGCTCCGTTTCACTTATTGCAACAAAGGCTGACAAGCTCAATATGGCGGAGCGCAGTAAAGCCGCAAGGCTATTTGAAAGCTCATTTGGCGAGCAAGCTGGAAAAGTAATTTTTACCTCAGCCACTAAAAAGACTGGCCGGGAAGAACTCCTTAAAGAAATAGAAGAAAGGCTTTAGGTGTTGCACTTTTCAAGCCCGCCGTTCTTTTAAGTAGCTTCTTCTGCAATAAGCTCGCTAAGCTTAGCAATGAGCTGCTTAAGCTCCGTGCCGCTTCTTTGGCTCATGTCGGCTATTGTTACCTTGTTGATCATAATCTTTCCCATCGGAGAGCTTAAAAGGCTAAACCTTGGATTTATTTCAGGAAGGCGGCTTTTAATGTTAGGATATTCTGCTAGGATGTCTTTAAGCTTAGTGTTTTCCGTTAATTCAATCATAAAAGACCTCACAATACCTTTACTTCTGGATTTGTTTCGCCAAAATTTTCCTTTAAGCCTTTACATATTTCTTCGCGAGCTGTGCCTTTTTTTTCTTCTTCCTTTATGTACTTATACGCTGCAAAGAGTGCTGTTTGGCAAATTTCTGAAACAAAAAAGCCAAATCCCTGGTTCCAGGCAAAAAGCTCAAAAACATCATCAAGCGCCCTGCTGTCAATACCTGCCGCGTACACCTTTACAAGCTCCCTAGCCGCTTGCCGCATTCTCCTTGCGCCTACAGCATTTGAAAGCGCTATAAGGGTGCGCGTTTCGTTTGGAAGATAGCTCTTCCTGTCATTCCAGATAAGATTCCAAAACTTCACGCCAATTTCTGCAAGCTCGTCATCCACAACAGCAAAATTTGTAATGGCAGCAGGCCTCATCCCTGTGTTGTCTGTAACGTCTATTTGGCGCGTGCGGTAAAAATACACATGCCATTCGTTTGAAGCAACTTGCTCTGTGTGGTACTCAAAGCCAAGCTGCCCCATTACCTCATACAGCGGTATTGGCTCAAAGGTTTGGACAATGTGCATTCCGCCGCCAACTGCTGTCTTTTCCGCTTGGCTTTTAAGGTCAAGGAAAAAGTTTTCAGTAACTCCGCGCACATCCCTTAACGCAAAGTCCTTCACTTTATCTTTCCAGGCTTCATAACTCATTTTATTAGCCCCCTTGAATTTTTTATAACAAGAGGGAGGAATTACCTCCCCCTCAATTATTTTATTTATGCAATGCTTGCAGCTCCTTAACCAGCAAGGGCGCTAGCACCAAAGAATTCTAGCATATCATCTTCTACTGTATTAATGCATGAAATACCGAAGTTTTCAAGTAAGACTCTGGCAACATTTGGGCTCAAGAACGCGGGGAGCGTCGGCCCAAGCTTAATGTTTTTTACCCCAAGATAAAGCAGGGAAAGCAAGACGATGACAGCCTTTTGCTCATACCAGGCAATGTTGTATACAATCGGAAGATCGTTTATGTCTTCAAGACCGAAAACCTCTTTAAGCTTAAGCGCGATGACTGCAAGCGAATAGGAATCGTTGCACTGGCCCGCGTCAAGAACGCGCGGAATGCCTTCAATTTCGCCTAGCTCAAGCTTGTTGTACCTGTACTTTGCGCAACCCGCAGTAAGGATTAGCGTGTCCTTTGGAAGGGCATTGGCAAACTCAGTGTAGTACTCGCGCTTTGCAGACCTGCCATCGCAGCCTGCCATAACTACAAACTTGCTTACAGCCCCGCTTTTGACAGCTTCTACAATCTTGTCCGCAAGGGCAATAACTTGAGCGTGCGCAAAGCCTCCTACAATTTCGCCGCGCTCAATCTCTTTAGGCGGCAGGCACTTTTTAGCCTCTTCAATAATAGCGGAAAAATCCTTTGTCTCGCCGGGCTCTCCAGGAATATGCGGGCAGCCCTCATAGCCTGCAGCGCCTGTGGTGAACATCCGCTTTTTATAGCTTTCCTTTGGTGGCACAATGCAGTTGGTTGTCATGAGGATTGGCCCGTTAAAAGATTCAAACTCATCCTTTTGCTGCCACCACGCGTTGCCGTAGTTTCCCACAAAGTTAGGATACTTCTTAAACTGAGGATAGTAGTGGGCGGGAAGCATTTCAGAGTGCGTGTAAACGTCAACGCCCGTGCCTTGCGTTTGCTCAAGGAGCATTTCAAGGTCGCGCAAGTCATGGCCAGAAACCAATATGCCAGGATTTCCGCGCACACCGATATTAACCTTAGTGGCTTCTGGTGCGCCATAAGCCTTTGTATTTGCCTTATCCAAAAGAGCCATACCCGTAACGCCGTGCTTGCCCGTCTCCATCACAAGGGAAATCAAGTCATCAACTGTAAGGCTTTCATCAAGGGTTGAAGCAAGGGCGTGCTGCAAAAAGGCGTCAAGCTCTTCGTCCTCTTCCAAAAGGGCATTGGCGTGTTTAGTGTAGGCTGAAAGCCCTTTAATGCCGTAAATGATTAGCTCGCGCAAAGATCGAATATCCTCATCCTCTGTTGCAACTACCCCTATGGCGGCAGCCTTTTCTTCCCAGTCGCCTGTACCGTCCCAAAGGGCTGCCTCAGGCAGGCTAGAGCTGTCCTTTAGCCTTTCAAGAAGGGCGGCCTTTGCCTTAATAGTCTTGCTTATAGCCTTTTCTATTGCCTCCTTGTCAAAGTTAGCATTAGTAATGGTTATAAAGAGATTCTTTGTAACCATGTGGTTTGTTGCCGCGTCAATTACAGCCCCTTCCTTGCGTAGCGCTGTGGTTACAGCAGAAAGCCCCTTTGTAACATAGACCAGCAAATCCTGCATGGCGGCAACATCAGGTTTTTTGCCGCATACCCCTGATATAACGCATCCGCTGCAGTTAGCGGTTTCCTGGCACTGATAGCAGAACATTTTTTCTTCCATAAGCATACCTCCTAAAATGATTTTTTAAGCGTAAAAACGCATAAAATGTTCTTAGCCTTAAGATAGTAAAGACTGATGCTGAGGTATGTTGTTATAACAACTTCAGTGTAAAATTATTAAAAATTTTTGCGGAGGAGAACTTAGAACTTAGAGCTCCTAGAAACTGGGCGCTAAAATGGATACACTTCAGTAGTATCAATATGCAAAAAATACTTATTTCTGTAGCAGGCCTTATAAGCGTCGCGCTAGCCTTGCTTTTAGCTATTTTTTACTTTAACGCAGAAAGCGCGGCGCGTGTGCGCTCTGCAAGCGTCTGGATAGAGCCTAGAGTTTCTGTTGCTGCAGCCAGCGCCGATTCTTCTATGCAAGAAGAAAACAGCGCAGAAGGCGGCGCTCCTATGTCTCCCGTCAGGCTTGGAAGAGGGGCAAGGGATTTCTTAAAATCGCTTGACGGCGTGTGGTATAAAAGCGGGGAATCCGCCTTAGGGTTGCGCGTTGCCTTTGATTCTAGCAGCCTTGAAGTTATCTTTTTGGACGAATCCACGCAAGAAGTCTTTGCAATAGAAGGCTTGTCCATTCAGGGAGCAGGAGCATACATTGCAACGCACAACAAGCTTATTCCAAGTATAGGGCGCTTTGTCAATATAGAAATGTCAGAAGAAAATATAGCTATTGGCATAACGGATAGTGTAGGTCTTAACTCAAGGTTAGCTTCAACATGGAATGGCTCTTACCAAAAGCTTCAAAATGTGGCAAGCCCTCAATCTGCAAATAGCGCACAGCGAATTGCGGCAACCCTTGAAGGGGAAAGTGCGGGCTGGAAAGATGGGGAAGGCGCCACTTGGATTTTTTTAGGCAATATCCTTATAAAAGAGGATTCTAGCTCTATAGAAGAAAAAAGATACACTGTATACATGGCGCAAAAAAGCCCTGTAATGCAAGTAAAGTCCATTGACGGGGAAAGCACCTTTTATCTTTTAAGCGAAGGGCCAAGCGGCCAAATTGTCCTGCAAGAAGCAAGCGCCTTTGCTGAAGGATTTAAGGCAAAAAACACAGCAGAAATTGCCTTAACGCGGCAGTAGTAACGCCTTAACTCAATTGCCTTTAGTCAATTACTAGGTAGCTTTCAAAGCCCTTTTCTTTAAGGAGCGCAGCTGTTGTGCCAGCTGTGTTTTCAGGAACTAGCACTGCAAAGGACACAGCGCCGCCCTGCCTTGTTTCCCTTCTGATAAAAGGTCTAAAGCCAGCCTGCGTAAGCTTTTCCGCTTGCGCTTCCGCATTTATGCGGCTATTAAAAAAGCCTGTTTGAAGCCATATGCCCGCAGTAGACTGGTCTATACCTTCAAGATACATGGGCCTTTTGCTTGCGGGCATAAAATACCAAAAAGCACGCGGAACTACAGTCACTTCACCACGCACAATGGAAGCTTCTGCTGAAGACGGATAGTCTGAAATCAAGCGCAAGCCTGCCTTGCTGTCGCTAGCGACATACCACAGAATAAAAAGCATTTGCGAAAAGTAAGGGGCAAAGCTCCTATCTGAAAGCTGCGTCCTTATTTGCTCAAGACCCCTTTCAACATCGCCTGCGGCAAGCTGCACGCACGCTAGGTAAAACCTAGCGCGGGCTAGGGCCATTGAATCAGGACCGCTAACAAGGGTTTTTTGTATTAGCGCCCTAGCCCTTTCCCCCTCATTCATGTACATAAAGCAGCGAGCTCCATCCAAATACATTGACAAGTTTTCAGGATAAATACCTGCAGCTTGCGTGTAATGAGCAGCAGCGTTTTCAAAATGCCCTGCCCGCTCTTCATACTCAGCAAACGCAAAAAGAAGCGAGCGCCTATCTTCTGAACGGGGAAGCTTGCCAAGCTCGCGGGCTATGGCTGAAAACATTTGCGCGCCATAGGGTTTTTCAAAAACAGAGGCAAGCGATGCAGCCACCCTTCCTGAAAGTTCTGCAGCGTAAAGAGTTGCGGCGGCAAAAATGAGCGCTAAGGCAAAAAGTTTTCTTTTAAGCATAAGGACGCTTCTTTAACTAAAATATTGAAGGCGGCAAGCGAAACATACTAGTTAAGTTTCGGATTGCTTTCATCATTATCGGCAAAAGAAATTTCGCTAGGCTCTGAATGGACAGTGCTTGCGCTTTCCTTTAAGGCGCCATTCTTACTACCCAGCTTTTTTTTGCGTTTAACGCGGTTTAGCTTTCCGAACGCAAAAAGCAAAATGGAAGTAAAAATTCCAGCAGCAAAGGAGATAAGCGCCGTTATATACACTGGCACTGTTTCAAAGGCCTTAAAAAACCACACATTGCAAGTGTTTTCAAGATTAAAGCCTATAAAGGCTCCTTCAAAAAGCACTAAAAGTAAGGCAATTACTAAGCGTATAGGCATTTTGTTTCCTTGTTAGCAAGCTCTTTTTGCGCGGAAAGTTCTGCCGCTTAAAGACAAAAGCTTAGCATTTACAAAAGAGCCTGCAAGATTCTTGTCAAGATGGTCTTCAAATACTACCATCTCGCCGCGCTCCGTGTGGCCAAAAAGCTCATCAGGATTATTCCTTGAAGGAGATTCCACTAAAACCTCAACATCCTTGCCAACCCTTTTTTGCATTTCTTCTGCAGAAATACGCATTTGAAGCTCTATTACGCGGGCAAGCCTTTCTTTTCGCACATTTTCAGGCACTTGGTTAGGCATGGAAAAAGCCTTTGTGCCCTCGCGAGGGTTAAAGTGATACATATAGGCGGATTCAAAGCGCACCCGCTCCATAAGGGAAAGGGCCTCCGCTAAGTCATCTTCAGTTTCTCCAGGAAATCCTACAAGGATGTCAGTTGAAAGGGCGGCGTCTGGAATGCTGGAGCGTATTTTTTCTGCAAGGTCTATGTAGCTTTCGCGCGTGTAGCCCCTATTCATAGCCTTTAGGATGCGGCTTGAGCCGTGCTGCACAGGCAAGTGAATCATAGTGCAAATAGATGGCCTAGAAGCAATTATGCTTATAAGGCTGTCTGAAAAATCGCGCGGGTGGCTTGACAAAAAGCGAATCCATTTTATTGCGCCCCTTTCTTCCGCCCTGTCTGCAACCATTTCAAGCAAGGCGGGAAAGTCAATGTTGCGTCCATCCTCCTGCCATGAGTATGAGTTTACGCTTTGGCCCAAAAGGGTGATTTCGCGCACGCCCTGCTCGCTTAAAAAGTCAATTTCGCTTAAAATTTCCTTTGGACTTCTTGAAACTTCCTTGCCTCGCACATAGGGCACAATGCAATAAGAGCAAAACTTGTTGCAACCGTTCATGATAGGCACAAAGGACTGGAACGCGCCTTCAGCGTAAGAAGATGGCGCAAAAAAGTATGTGCCCTTTGCAGGCGTTTCATCTGTGGGAACATAGGGCAGCCCCTCTTCCGCCGCAAGGAAAATGTCTGAAAAAAGATGCTTTTCGAACATTCCCACAACAGCGTCAACGCAGGGAAAGCGCGTTTTAACCTCATCGTGCAGGCGCTCTGCCATGCAGCCTGTCAAGACAAGGAAAAAGCGCCTCTTTTTTTTGAGCGCCGCAAAATACGCAAGGCGGCCTGCAATGCGCGTTTCCGCAGTAATGCGCACAGAGCAAGTGTTTATAAGCACTAAATCCGCAGTGTCAGCAGAAGCAGCCTCGCTCCAGCCACGAGAGGAGAGAAGCTGAACAGCGGAAGCGGATTCAGCGTAATTCATCTGGCAGCCATAGGTTTCAAAAAAATAAGTCATTAAGACTGATTTTAGCAAAAAAGGGCCTCTTAGTATATTGCTAAGGGAAGAAGATTTTGGTTGATAGCTTCTAACTTCTAACCAAACTCCGCATACGCATAGGCGTTGTGGCTGTGGATGCTTTCAAAGTTTTCAGCTTCTACGCTAAACCAGCTAAAGGGCTTTTCGCAAAGTGGGGTAGGCAAGCTTGTAGCGTTTTCAAGACCTGCGTAAACCTCGCGCACCAAGTCCTCAACAAAGCGGGGGTTTTCGTAGGCGCGTTCAGTTACAAACTTTTCGTCTTGCCGCTTTAGCACAGAGTAAAGCTCTGATGAAGCGCAAGATTCCACAAAGGCGATTATGTCTTCAATCCAAAAAAAGCCCTTGTTGCGTACCCTCACGCGTACAATGCCGCGCTGGTTATGCGCCCCGTACTCGCTTATAGCCTTTGAGCATGGGCAAACGGTCGTTACGGGCACTTCAATTAAAACGCTAAAGA
>CAYYCW010000032.1:0-12287 GCA_964470435.1 uncultured Treponemataceae bacterium | reverse complement strand
ACCTTACCGACAGGATAATCATGCCGCTTGCCTCGATGTTCTGCTGCATCTTTGTAGGCTGGTTCATAAAGGACGATACGCTAAAGGCGGAGCTTACAAACAGCGGCTCGATCAAGTTTCCAAGCTACGGCTTTTGGAAGATAATGATGAAGATATTCGCGCCCATCGCCATACTTTACATATTTATAACGGGGCTAAGGCCCTAGCTGGGCTAAGCGTTGTTTGAATAGAGCGGCTCCTGATGCGGGCCGCTTTTTAGTCTAAAAAAGGATAATCGTCATGGCAAGCGATAAGTCAGGAGAGTTTGCAGCTATTGCGCAGTCAATAGCCCCCGTTGGCTGCATGATGGTAGCATACTGTATCTTTTACTATATTTTGCTAGGGCTTGCGACCAGCATGTCATGGCTTGGGCTTTTTGCGTTGGCGGGCCAAGCTCAGCAAGCCTCCATCGCTATCACGCTGTCGGCTCGCTGGGCTGGCGGTGCGATTGCAACCGCAATCTTCGGCTGGTATCTTATTTATAATATGGGATGATTGCAAAAGAATACGGAATAGGGCTACCGTAAAGCCTTCTTCTTCCTTGCTTGAAAAAAGCTTATTCGCTAAGATTTTAGCTATGTTTGCACGTAAAACAAAGATTGTTTGTTCGATGGGTCCTGCAATTAGCGATGATGAAATTGCAGAAAGGGTAATCCTTGCGGGGATGAATGTTGCCCGATTTAATTTTTCGCACGGCACGCACGAGGAGCAGCTTGAAAGGATGGAGCGAGTTCGCCGCTGCGCCCAAAAGCTAGGAAGGCATGTCGCGCTTTTGCTTGACACTAAGGGGCCTGAAATACGCACAGGACTTGCCAACGGAACTGTTGCCTTTAGCGCGGGCGATGAGGTCCTTGTAACCGTAGACGGCAGGGAAACGCGCAAAAGCGCGGACGGCAAGCGACTTGAGCTTTCTGTTACTTGGAAGGAATTGCCGCAAAAAGCCTTTCCTGGCCTAAAAATACTTGTTGCGGACGGTCTTCTTGAGCTTGAAGCTGAGTCCGTCCTTAGAGAGGAAAACGCTGTTCTTTGCCGCGCGAAAAATGCTGCGGCAATAGGAAGCCGCAAGAACGTAAACCTTATTGGACTTCATGCGGGGCTTCCCATTTTGGGCGAGCAGGATAAAAAGGACATTGAGTTTGGTGCCGCGCAAGGCGTGGACTTTGTGGCCGCGAGCTTTGTAAGCTTTGCCTATGAAGTGCGAGAGGTGCGCTCATTCCTTGATTCTCTTGGGAGCCGCGCCAAGATTATCGCAAAGATAGAAAACGAAGAAGGCGTCAATAATATAGAAGAAATTGCGGAAGCAGCGGACGGCGTGATGGTCGCGCGCGGGGACTTGGGCGTGCAAATGCCCACGGAGCAAATTCCCTTGGCGCAAAAGCGCATTATTGCCGTTTGCCGCGCTGCCGGCAAGGTTGTGATTACAGCCACGCAAATGCTTGAGTCTATGATTGTAAACCCGCGCCCAACTCGTGCAGAGCTTACGGATGTTGCAAACGCCATCTTTGACGGCACGGACGCAGTCATGCTTTCAGGCGAAACGGCAAGCGGGGCTTATCCTGTAGAAGCTGTTGCGATTATGGCTAAAATCGCCATGACTGTGGAGGATTCCGCTGACTTTTGCTGCAAAATGCGCTCTGATTCGCTTGGCTTGCCTGAGCCTGAAGGCGACATATCGCAGTTTATGGCGCGGAACGCTTACACTACAGCAAGCGACGCCCGAGCCATGGCGATTATAGCGCCTACTAAATCCGGGCACACGGCGCAGATGATAAGCAAGTACCGCCCTGAGCAGTCTATAATTGCGGTAACGCCTGACGTTACGGCAGCAAGGCAGCTTCTTTTAAGCTGGGGAGTAAGCCCCCTTATTTCTGGCTTGGCGGGAACTTCAGATGAAATGATAAGAAACGCTGTAAAGGCTGCCCTTGACGCAGGCGCTGTAAACATGTTTGACCGCGTTGTAGTTGCTGCAGGCATTCCGCTTTCAAGCCCCATTGTGCTTAACACAATTAGAGTTCTGCTTGTGGGCAATGTTCTTGCAAGGGCTTCTAGCGGCGGCTATTCAAAGGAGAATAGCCCCAAAGCACATGGCGGCGTTGTTTTTGTGGAAAACGCGGACGAGCTGGTAGGCTTTAAGACACGTAAAAAAGACATTATCCTAGTGTGCAAAACCCTAACGGAAGACTTTATACCGCTTTTGCGCGTGGTAAACGGCGTTGTGTCAGAAAGCGGGTGCGCAATACCTGAAGACATATTGCGCATTGTAAACCCCGACCTTATCTGGCTTATAAACGCGCCTAGCGTTTTTTCAGTGCTTGAAGAAGACCTTGCCGTAACCATTGACGGCGAAAGCCTAATGATTCACGAAGGCTTTGTGTAAAGTCAGAGCTTAGACCTTAGTACTGGGGCAGGGCAATAAGCGTTTGCGCGCAGGCTCTGCCTCTTCTGCCATAAATCTAGCGGTAAAAGCTAGGAGCTAATAGCTTCTTACCTAGGATAGGTTCCTCTCCTTGGATTAATTGCTATCTCGCTAAGTCCTGCTGCTTCAAGCTTTCCTTATACATCAGTCCCCACGCTTCCATCGCCTTGATGATTGGCTTCATGGAAAGCCCCAGCTCGGTCAGTTCGTATTCCACTCGCGGCGGCACTTCAGGGAAAACGGTGCGCGTTACAAGCTTGTCGCTTTCCATTGAGCGAAGCGTGTCTGTAAGCACTTTTTGGCTTATGCCTTCAACTGACCTTTTTAGCTCGTTAAAGCGCCAAGCGCGCTGGAGCAGATTACGCAAAATTAGCAGCTTCCATTTTCCGCCTATTAGCTGCACTGTTGTAGCTACAGGGCATTCGGGCAACTCTTCTTTTGTCAGCATAAAATTCCTCCATTATTTATGTTGAGTTTTTGCTTTAAGCGCCGCGCGCCATATCCAATAAATAACTTATCGGCAGTTAGGCTTATAAAAGATACTAGGCAATAAATTTATATGTATTTTATTTTTACATTGCCAGCCGCTATAATTGACCAACTAGGACAGCGCTCCTGACAAATTGATGAAGATGCTTGCTACAAACCCCTGCAATGCCTTTTGAGCAAATAGAGGCAGTGTTCGCAAACTGCCTTGACTTTCGCGACACATTTAGCCGCATTCCCTATTTTTACATAACGGGAGGAGACCCAATCCTTCACCCTGACTTTTGGCGGCTAGCGTCTTTTCTAAAGGCGAGGGAAATTCCATTTACGATACTGGGCAACCCGTTTCATCTAACGGATGAAGTTTGCACTAAGCTAAAAGAGGCAGGTTGCGCAAAGTATCAGCTTTCCATTGACGGAATGAGGGAAACGCACGACTGGTTTAGAATGACAGCTTCCTTTGACTGCACGCTAGGGAAAATAGCTTGCCTTAAAATGGCAGGCATTCGCGCAGTTATCATGACGACAGTTTCTTCTGTAAACATTGACGAGGTGCCATCAATCATTGATGCTGTTGCCGCTGCGGGCGCGGTAACGTGCATATGGCAACAAGCGCAGAAAACGCAGTCTCGCTAGAGCAGCCTAGCATTGCAGATGATCTCGCCTTAACAAACGCCTTTTATGACGCGCCGACGGTAATTACCCTATTTGCGCCTAAAAACTTTTTGTTTGCCGCTGAAGACTGCGCCGCCGCAGCAGAAAACATGATGATAGCGCACCTCGCTAGGCGTTAACTCTTGCTACATTGGGCAAGGATGGCAAGCCTTTGCTGACTCCTACGACCAGGAAACGCTAAAAAAGTGGGCAATACGCGCGGACTACTACGCTATTATGCAACTCCTTTTAGGCTACCCGCGCCCAGGGGCGACAAACACCCCAAAAGCAAGCCAAGAAATGAGGGGCGGGTGCTTAGGATGTAGAGCTTAAGCGGGCTCTTAACGTATGAGATAAAGCAAGAAGCCCTCTGCTTGCGCCGTGCGGACTCTACTTGTCCTTCCCCAGCACTAAGTTCTCAGCTTCTAGGGTCTGAATCATCCTGTGGTAAAGCTATTGCTAAGCCTTGCAGTGTCAGCACTTATTTTTTGCACCTCGGTGCTTGCCCTTTCAGCTTGGGCAATAGCTGTAATGACTGCCCTGTCTTGCTCCGCAATAAGCTTTATACTTTGGACAAGCTCCCTAAAATATTCTTGCAAGGACTTTACAGCCTCGCTCATCACATCGCGGCTTTCTTCAAGTTCACTCATGTATTTTGAAGCAAGATTAGTGCTTTCTGTAGTGCCTGCAAGGCTTTCAGAAAGGCTTTTTTGCGCTGAAGCTTGCATTGACGATTGGCTTGAAATGTTTTCTATTAGCTCCTCTACAGAAGATAGGGCGATGCGCATTTCTTCCACAGACTTTCTTGCCCTGGCAGAAGCTTGCGTTGTAGCTTCTATGTCTTCTATTGTAGACTTAAGCGTTTGCCTGTTTGTCTTTGTGTAGGCTGCCGTGCGCTCTGCAAGCTGCCTAATCTCGTCCGCGACAACTGAAAAGCCCGCACCCGCGTCCCCGGCGTGCGCTGCTTCAATTGCTGCGTTCATGGCAAGCAGGTTTGTCATCGCTGCAATTTCCGCGATTGCCGTGTTTATCTCTTGCAAGCTTTCAGAGCGCCTAGCCACGTTGTCTACAGTTTCCGCTACAACGGAGACAGAACGCTCGTTTTCTCCAAAAACACCGGTCAAGTTGCGCGATTTTTCCGCAACTTCAACAATTGCAGCGGAAAATGTAGAGCCTGCTTTAAGCATTTGCTGCGTAAGCTTTGAAGACGCTACAACATAGCGTGTTTGCTCCCCGTTTTTTTCCGCCATGCGCGAAACTTGCTCTGTCATCGCGTTCATGCCTTCTACAACGGAAGCAACGCTTTTTTCTGAAACCTCAGTAACCTCCGCAGCCCTTTTTAACGCGCCTTCTATCTTGTCAGAATAGTCTGCTGCAGTGTTTATTGAGCTAACCAAACCAGAAAGCGTGTCCGTTTGGTGCCTTATGCTTCCCTGCAGTTCCCGCATGCTCTCTTGTATAACCCCTGTAAACTCATTCACCCGCGTTGCAATAGATGCAATTTCGTCAACAGAAGACATTTCTATGCGCTCTGTCAGGTTTTTTTCTTCAGAAAGCATTATGTCAAGCTGAGACATAACTGACGTGTAAAGCCTTGACGTGTTGCGCGACCAATATAATGAAATAACAATCAGAGGCAGCGTATACCCGGCGATAATGGGCATGCCCCAAGCGGTAAGGTCTAAAAAACTCATATTCATCGTAGACACGTCTATATTGGTAAAAACTGAAAACAGACCTGCGCTTATTGTTATAAGGATGCCCATAATCATTACGAGTATAGGGATGGTAGCTATTTTAAGGAACTGCTTGTTATAGTTTAGGGAGAGCGGGTATTTTGTAATGTGATGGCTTGCAAGGACGCGACAAACAAGCAAGTCTCCAAAAATATATATTGCAGAAATGCCAAGAAAGCCTACGGCAATAATTGCAAACGCGTACATTGTCATTTGCATATCGAAGCCAAAGACAGCAGTAACTATAACTGAATAAGGAATGAAGAGAAAAACCATGTGGAAAAAAAATACAAATACACACTTCAATGGCACCTTGCCCATGTTGTCAAGCGCTACGTGAAGTTCTGCATCGTCTTGTATTTTGCTTATATCAACAGAAACATGTTTATCCAGTTTTCTATAAAAAGGAAAAAAGATGATCGTGCCTATCGGGAATAAAAAGGCGGAAAAAAGCCTTACAGAAAAGGGAATTTCTGCAGGAATTAGAATAAAGGCTGCAAGCTCCCCAAGCACAACGACTTCAATGTTGACGCACAGAATGAGTAGTAAAAAGGATTCCTTTTTCATGCTTACATAATCGACCAAAACACTTGGAGTTTAAATGTGTAAGTGTGGGGGATAGCTATTAGCCTTTAGCTCGTAGCTACTAGTTCTGGGACTTAGCAAGCAGAGCTCGCTATAAGAACGCTCCTTGCCCAGCCCCAGTGCTAAGAGCTAAAGGCTACAAGCTACATGCTAGTAGTAAAGCTATTGCTAAGCTTTGCTGTGTCTGCGCTTATGCTTTGCACCACGGCGCTTGCCCTTTCAGCTTGGGCAATGGCGGCTATTACAGCCCTGTCTTCTTCGGCAATAAGCTGCACGCTCTGCATTAGTCGCTTAAAGTAGTCTTGCAAGGACTTGACAGCTTGCGCCATGTCGTCGCGGCTTGCTTGAAGCTCGCGCATATATTTTGAAGCTAAGCTAGTGCTTTCTGTAGTTCCTGCAAGGCTTGCCGAAAGCTGCTTTTGCTCAGCAGCTTGCATTTGCGCTTCCCCTGAAACATCTTCTATTATTTCTTCTACAGAAAAAAGGGCGCGGCGCATTTCTTCCGCTGTATTCTTTGTTTTTGCAGAAGCTTGCGTTGTAGCCGCGATGTCTTCTATTGTAGACTTAAGCGTTTGCCTATTCGTTTTGGTGTAAGTAGCTGTGCGCTCCGCAAGCTGCCTAATCTCGTCAGCAACAACAGAAAAGCCCGCGCCCGCGTCCCCAGCGTGCGCTGCCTCAATCGCCGCGTTCATGGCAAGCAGGTTTGTCATCGCTGCAATTTCCGCTATGGCTGTGTTTATTTCTTGCAAGCTTTCAGAGCGCTTGGCAACGTTGTCTATAGTTTCCGCTACAACGGAAAACGATCTTTCGTTTTCTGCAAAAACGCCTGTCAAGTTGCGCGACCTTTCCGCAGCTTCCTGTATTGATGCTGAAATTGAAGAATTGCGCAATAGAAGCTGCCGCGTAAGCTTTACGGATTCTTCCACATAGCCGGTTTGCTCAGTACTTTTTTCCGCCATGCGCGAAACTTGCGCTGTCATCGAGTTCATGCCTTCTACAACGGAAGCAACACTTTTTTCTGCAAAGTCCGCAGCTTCCGCCGCAGTTTTTAACGCGCCTTCTATGTTGTCAGAACAGTCGCCCGCTGTGCTTATTGAGCTAACCAGGTCAGAAAGCGTTTTAAGCTGATGACCTATGCTGCACTGCAATTCCGCCATGCTAGACTGTATAATATCCGTAAACTCATTAACTCGCGCGGCAATTCCCGCTATTTCGTCAACAGAGGTGATTGAAATTCGCTTTGTCAGGTCCTTTTCGTCCGAAAGCTCAGCGTCAAGCTGCCTTGTAACGGATGTGTAAAGGGAGGATGTGCTTTTTGCCCAAACTATTTCCAGTATAAAAATCGGCAAAAGGTAGGGAATGGTAAAAGGCAGAATACTCATTATAAGGCTTAGGGCACCTGCACTCATTGCATTTGGCGCTCCGCCTCTAGAAGAGCTAAAAATTATAAAAAGCGCTATTCCAACTGTTACAGTAGCACTTAAAATCATTATAACTGTAGGAATGATGATTATTTTAAGGTATTGCCGCTTATAGGTTAATGATAGTGGATACTTTGTAAGATTATGGCTTGCAAGCGCGCGGGAAACAGAGACATCCCCAATCACGTATATGGCAGATAGCCCCTCAAAGCCGCTTACAATACTCATGACAGCGTAAATTGTCATTTCCATTTCAAAGCCAAAAACACTCGCGACTATGATTGAAAACGGTATGTAAAGAACTAGCGTTTGAAGAAAAAAGGCAATAACGCCCAAAAGGGGCACCTTTCCCGTTTCTTCTAGCTTAATTTGAAGCTCCTTGTCATCGCTGGCTTGCGTTATATTGTGCAACATGCGCGAATCAAGCTTTTTATACACAGGTAAAAGAAGAAGGGTTCCCAACGGAAACAAAAATGCGGACAAAAACCTTACCTGATACGGTATTTCTTGTGGAATAAAGATAAAGGCTGTAATTTCTGCAAGTATAAATACTGCTATGTTGACTATTACAATAAGGGTTAAGAAGGGATGCTTGATTCTCATGGAGGAGAATACTTAACAAAACGCCTTTTTTTTGTCAAGCGAACGCTTTTCCGCTCCATTTTCATCTCCATAGGATTGCATGCTGTCGCAAAGCTGCTTGAATAAAAAAACGTTTTCGTACTATGCTTAAAAGATACCCGTTGCCAACGCTTGCTTTTCCTCCTTAAAAACAAAAGCGCTGGCTAGAAAACGCGCGGGTTCATAGGCTTGCCTGGAATTTTCGCCGTGGTTCCGGGCAGCCGTTTTATTTTGCAATCCCTTGACACGCCTAGAAGCTATAAGCCCTAAGGCGATGCAAGTAGCATTCATTTTGCGCCCCGTTTCTTGTTTTACCCTAAAGTTAATGTCTACAGGCTAGTAGCTCTCCTGTGAGCCTTAACATTCCCGCAAGGTAGCGCTATAATTGTTGCTGGGCAAGCTGAGGTGCATGATTTTGGAATATCCTATAAGGGGAAAAATGGGTAAACGCTATAAAAGCTGCAAGTTTGCGTGGCTTTTTTTCGCGCTTTTTGGTGGTGCGGCGGCGTTTTGCCTTTCCTCTTGCACGGAAGCTATTTCTGGTCGCGCCGCCATGCTTAAAGGCGCTTTTGCTTGGCACAGGCAACAGTGGGACAAGGCTGTAGCTTCCTTTTTACCCCTCACCTCATATGCTGACACCTCTATTTCTGATTATGCGACTTACGGCCTTGCTCTTTCCTACATTGAGCAAGATGAGCTTAAAGCGGCCAAAAGCCGCCTTTTCTCCATTGAGGACGCTTCCTCCGATAAGCTACGCGCTGCTGTCTGGTATGAAACAGGGGTGTGCGAGTACTTGTCAGGGAATTACAGCGAGGCTGCCGCTTGCTTTCGCCGCTCGCTAGAAATTGAGCCCAGCCACGTAGATGCTAAAATCAATCTAGAGCTTTCCCTCATGCAAGCAGAAAATGAAAACGCTAACGCGGCTGCCTTTTCACCCATGCAAGCACCAGCCTCTGAAAGCGAGACGGCTACATCTGAAAACGCTGTGTATTCTTTAATTGAGCGCAAGGAAATAGAACAATGGAAAAAATTGGCGGACACAGTCAAAGAAAACCCTGTGCCGGACTATTAAGCAAGGCAGCTCAGCTAAGGTCTTTATGCTTAGCCTTGTCATTGCTTTTTTGCGCATTTCCTCTTTTTGCAGCCAAAACGGAAATGATTATCTCCGAGTCGCCCTTTGTCGCTGGCGAGCGCTTAACACTTTCCTTTTTGTTTTACGGCACATCTCCTTCCGCGGTCTCCTTTGCTGGGGAAGGCGGCAACATAGAAAAAAGTTTTCCGCCTTCGTTTTTAGTAGAATCGGTAAAAAAGAGCATCGCCACACCGTCTCGCCAAGGCGGGTTTGCAACCGTCAAAGCCCGCACCGCCCTTGTTGCAATAGAGGTAATCCCTACGGAGGCGGGAGAGTTTTCCATAGGCCCCTTTAACTTTATAGCGGGAAGGGAGCGGGTTAGTTTTCCAGTCACGCGCATTTTAGTTGAAGGTGCGCCTTACAGTCAGCAAGGCGGAACTTTAAGGCTTTTTTGGCTTGTGCAAGAAAGACAAGGAGAAAAGCTTGTAGCTCCCGCGCAAGCGGCACGCCTTGAAGCAGGGCGCGAAACCTTGATTGTTCTGATGGCACCTACAACGGCGAAGGGGAGCGTAAGTTGCCCCGCGCCCGAAAACGCGCTCCTAGAAACGGCAGGCGTTAATTCGCTTGAGCTTACCACGCTTTTGCCACCTGTAGCGACTGGCGGATATAGCCCCGCCGCCTCATACATTTGGACGCCTCTTTTTGCAGGCAGGCAAGCTCTTCCAAAAGCGGCTTTTTCCTCTGCTGAAGGCGGCGCGGTATCCTTTTCTGAGGATGCTGAAGTTGCCGTTGCCGCGGTGCGAGTTGACAAATCAACGCAATCCGAGCAGGAGGCAGCCGCGCCTTCCTTGCAGCCTGATTCTTCGCCTAAAAAACCTGATGAGCTTTTAGTGCGCGGCACCGATTCGCGCTTTGTGGCTAATATTGCAAATGCGGCTTCTGCTTTCTGGGATGAAGGGCAGCACGTAAAAGCTGCTGTTATCCTTCGCGCGGCAGAAAACGCCTTTCCTTTTAGAAAGCGAATTGCCGAAATGCGCTCCGCGTCGGATAAGGCTCTTATGGTAGAAGGCAAGTCAGCTGGCGTGCTGGATTTAGCACTTCTTTTTGCGCCTTTTATGCTGGTCTTGCTAGACCTCATCCTCTTTGTAGCCCTTTTTATCTCTTGGGCTACATCAGGGAAAAAGGGTAAAAAGCCCAAGCTGTCTTTTGGCGGCAAAAAGCTCATCATTGCTTGTGCTCTTTTTTCGGCTATTGCGGCAGGATGCGCGCTTTACGGCCATTTTTCAGGCGGCGTGGAAGAGGCGGCAGCTACAGGCGGCTTATTGCGCCGCGTTCCTGATGCTGAAGCAGCCGTTGTTGTAGCGCTAAAGCCCGCCGCGCCTCTTAAAATTGAAAGGAGAACACAGTCGTGGCTTTACGTAAAGACCCCTTCTGGGGAGGCAGGCTGGTATCCTTATTCTGAAATTATTGTTTATAAAAGCGGAGACCTGCATGAGTTTTGGTGATATTCTTGAGCAATGGGAAGCAAAGGGCGGGCGTTCTTTAACAAATTCAGGAGCCGCAAAGAAGGGGCTGGACGGTAAAGAAAGTAAAACGCATCCGCTTGACATCTGGCTTAATCGATATGGAGTGCAAGACAAGGACTTAAACCCCGAATCAGTTTCCCGCGCGGATAAAATACGCATGCAAGCTGAAGAAAGGCGACGCTTAAGAAAGATGAAGCCCGAAGCTACGATTGACTTGCACGGTATTTCCGCCACTGACGCCGAGCCCGCTCTTGACGCTTTTTTTTCCGAATGCAGCAGGCGCGGCTTAAGGAAAATCCTAATTATACACGGCAGGGGGCTTCACTCTGAAGGCCAGCCTGTGTTATCTTCTATTGCAAAGTCTTATGTTGAGCGCAGTCCCCTCGCAGGCGAGCACGGAGCCGCTTCGCAAGAATATGGAGGACGCGGCGCCATGTGGGTAATTTTAAAAAAGACCTATTAAAGAGGCTTGAGTGACTGAAGATTATTACAATATTCTAGGCGTCCCAAGAAATGCTGATGCAGAAGAAATAAAAAAGGCATACAGGAAAAAAGCCTTCCAGTATCATCCTGACAGAAACCAAGGAAACCGCCAAGCTGAAGAAATGTTCAAGAAGGTGAGCGATGCTTATTCCGTTTTAAGCGATCCGCAAAAGCGCGCTGCCTACGACAGGGGCGAGCATGAGCCTGATTCTGCTTACGGCACATACGGCAATGCAAGCTATAACCCGTGGAGATACAATCAGCGAGGCAATTACGGTCGGACAGGCACTGACGGAGGGTTTGGCTACGATGGATGGTCATGGTTTGGACCTTTCGGGTTTGGCTATTACAGGACGGGTAACGCCAACCAAAGGAGAAAAAACTACAGCACGCGGAAAAGCTACACACGCAAGGACGGTGTGCAAATGCTTATAAAGAACATTTTAACTCTCCTTCTGTCTGTTATGCTTTTAAGATATGCGATATTTTTCGGATTGTTCGGTATTATCCTATGTATTACGCTTTTTGGAAGCAGCATTTCCAATGTAATAAGCGCACTAGGAATAATATGGCAAACTCGTAAAAATAAGGATAGCAGCTAAAGCCTTATTTTTCCCTATAGATTATCCTTCCACGGTTAAGGTCGTATGGGGAAAGGGCAACCTTTACACTATCCCCCGGCACAATGCGGATGTAGTGCTTGCGCATCTTTCCCGAAAGGTGAGCTAGTATAATGTGCCCGTTTTTAAGCTCCACCCGGAACATTGTGTTTGGCAACGATTCCTTTACAATGCCTGCAACTTCAATGGCTTCTTCTTTTGCCACAAGTCCTCCTTAAAATAACAAAAAAATAAATTGATTTTTGAAAGCAATATGCATATAATTCTATGCGCATTCAATACATTTGTCAACCTGAGAGGTTTTGAAGCCTATGGAAAAAGAGTTTGCAGAACAAATGAGATATTCTCTTGTAAATATGAAAAAGGAAATTATAGATTCCCTTGCTGATAATAATGAAAACTTTAAGGCAATTGTTGCTGATCTAGATCCTAAAGATTCTGTTGACATGGCTGCTGACGATATAGACAGGAAAATGCTTGAGTCACTTAGTGCAAAAGATCTAAAGCGCATGAATCTCATAGATTCTGCTTTAAGCCGGATTAACAGTGGAAAGTATGGTATTTGCATTAAATGCGGAAAAAACATCCCATTGGAGCGCCTTGAAGCGCTTCCATACGCGCTAATGTG
>CAYYCW010000031.1:10350-12334 GCA_964470435.1 uncultured Treponemataceae bacterium | reverse complement strand
TTGCTTAGCTGACAGCTCTTAGCTCCTATACAGGTAGATAGAGCCGCTCGAAGCTGCCCTGCCCAGCTAGCTGCCCAAAGTAGGCTTACTGGGCTTGGCTGCAGTTGGGGTAGAGCTAAGCAGTGCCTCGCATACATGCAGCGCAACTCTGAGCGAATTCCCGCGTACTCAAGCTGCCAGCTCCTGGCTTCTAGCTTTTTCCTTAAATCTTTGCGTGTCTTGAAATATTTTTGCAGCGCTGGTAGGCTAGAACTACTGTGCAAAATATAAAACCTAAGTGCAAAAGTTGCCGAAACTGCGACGGCCGCGCCTGCAAGGGGCAAATGCCCGGCATGGGCGGCGTTTTTGACAGCGTCAATTTTTTTCTCAATGTTGAAGCGTGGGAAAGGGCGGCCATAAATCTAGATTTTCAAGGCTGGGAGGATGAAGGCGCATTTCTCCCTGAGCTCTGGCTTGCGCCTATGACAGGCGGTGTTGAAAACGTGGGCTACAAGTCAGAAAGGGACTTTTACTTTGACTTAATTGAAGCTTGCTCGGCTGCGGGCTTTAAACTTTCTGTTGGAGACGGCGTGCCTGATGAAAAGCTAATGTTTGGCATTGCGGCCCTAAAGGAAAACGGCGCTAGGGGAGCAGCATTTATAAAGCCCTATCCTGACGAAAAAATACTTGAGCGGATTGAAATGGCAACCCCTGTGGCTACCCTTATCGGTGTTGACATTGATTCGTACGCGATCATTACAATGCGCAACTTGGCAAAGCTAGAAAAAAAAGGGGCTTCTTCCCTTAAAATGCTAAAGGAGCGCGTGAACAAGGCGGGTTTGCCGTTTGCTATAAAGGGAATCTTTTTGCCTGAAGAAATTGAGCTTGTTAGAGAGGTTAAGCCTGACGTGATTATAGTATCCAACCACGGCGGACGGGTTGAAACACGCGAGGGCTCTACCGCGGATTTTCTTGCAGAATATTCAGACGCGCTAAAGCCTTGCTGCAAAAGCCTTTGGGTTGACGGCGGCTTGCGCAAGAGAGAGCATCTTGCAGTCGCTGGAATGCTTGGTGCGGACGCTGTAATGGTGGGCCGTCCCTTTGTTTCCGCCCTTCTTGCAGGAGGAACGCGTCGCATAAAGGATGAAGCTGCAAGGCTTACAGGCGAGCCGCTAAAGGTAGCCGCAAAATGATTAGCGGGAAGGGCTAAGTTGCGCTTGCTTTCGCAAGGGCAAGTACGGGAGGCACTTGTTGCGCTTGCTGCCGCTTGCCCTGAGCCAAAGACAGAACTTTACAGCACAAATGCTTACACGCTCCTTGTGGCGGTAATGCTTTCAGCGCAAATGACAGACAAGGGCGTAAACAAGGCAACCGAGAGCCTTTTTGCCGTTGCGGATACCCCTCAAAAGATGCTTGAGCTGGGCGAGGAGAGGCTTAAAGCACACATTAGCTCCATAAACCTTTATCCTACAAAGGCAAGGCGCATTATTGAAGCTTCGCGCATCTTAATAGAAAGCTTTGCGGGCGAAGTGCCTTCACGCCGCGAAGACCTTGAAAGGCTTCCAGGCGTGGGACGAAAAACCGCCAACGTAATCCTAAACTCGGCGTTCGGGCAAGCTGTCATGCCTGTGGACACCCACGTCTTTCGCGTTTCGCATAGGATGGGCTTAAGCGAGGGGGCAACGCCTCAAGCAGTGGAAGAGGAATTAATGCAAAAAATCCCTGATGAATTCCTAAAAGACGCGCATCACCTTATATTGCTGCACGGCCGCTATGTGTGCAAGGCGCGCAGCCCGCAGTGCGATGCCTGTTGCGTAGCCTTTGTTTGCGCTAAAAACCTTTAAGGGATTACTAAAAGGTTTGTGCTGCGGCGGCAAAGGATTCAAGCATGAATAAAGATACTTGGGCGCTTTATAAATCATTTGTGCAAAAGATATTGCACGTTATCAAAATCAATTGACAGCGTTTCCTTAAGCCTATATATTTCTTTTGCCTTGCCTTTTAG
>CAYYCW010000031.1:8193-10250 GCA_964470435.1 uncultured Treponemataceae bacterium | reverse complement strand
TAGATAGAGCAAGTTAGGCAACAGTTTAGGCAGTGCAGCTATCCGCTTTTTGTGTTTGGCGATGTTGTGCGGCAATACATTCTTATCCTTATTTAAGCGAACGTCTTTGCACAGGCATGAACGTAACAGCAATCACATCAAAGATTGCGCTTTCAAGGCCAGCTGTATCGCATCACCTTAAAGTGCTAAAAGACGGTAGCTTTATAACATCTGAAAAAAATGCACGCAGGTTTTTTATTTTATTGATATGACAATCCCCTTTGCAAAAATGAAAGAGCTTGTTGTAAGCCTTGACAAGATTAGCGAAAAGATAAGGGCGTAAAAAGCTTGAGCTTGCTTAAAGGCCTAAGTTTCTAAGCGCTTCTATGCGCATATCATGTCGGCGCATATTTCCGCGCATTCATGCAGCTCCTAGAAATTTCAGCTTGCTTGATTTTGGGAGCATCATTTTTGTAGCGTATATTGGGTCAACGCTTGCTCAAAAACCCATGGCGATTATACTAAGCTACACCTCAACGCGCATTTCCCGCCTGCCCTGCTCCAAAAATATGGGCACTTCCAGAATAAGGTGAAGGCTGCAATATCCGCAAGGCTTTGAACTTTTGATGTAATCCTTTTGTGCAATAAGTTTCACAGCGTCTTGCTTTAGGAAGTAGTCCGCCAAAAAGTAAATGTCATCACTTGTTTTGTCCTAGGGCTTCCAGTTAAATTTTATTAATTTAGACTGCATTATTGTCAAAATTCTTGCTAAAAAATCTCTTAAAATGAATGCGCACACTCGGTTTTATCATATATAGGATATATGCTAAATGAGCGGAGGGCAAATGAAAAAGCGTGCAAAATGGATTTTAGCGGTATTGGCGTTTGCAGCATTAACTGTTTTTTCTTCTTGCGGGAATTTATTTTCAGCGTATAGCGATGAAACAAGCACTACAGTTTCTGTTTCATCTGAAGTAAGGGCTGCTTTAAACGACGCAGGGCTTCAAGTGGAAAGCTGGCATCTTTTATGCTATTTTGCCTCTGGGGATTTTGTAGAACAAACTTCGAAAAGCGGCGTTTTTTCTGTTGATTTTCCAGACTCTGACGTTTCGGCTGTTTTTATAAAGCCTGTGCTATTTTCGCCTGAAAGTCTTAGCGCGGACGCGGTGCCTGAAATTGGCGGCCTTTACCCGTTTTCTTGCACACTTTCTAGCTCAAGCATCACCGCAGGAGCTAACCTTGTCGCTGACTTTTACGGAGGCGTTGCCGCAACCGCTGTAAAGTACATTTTTACAAGCACTTCCGCCAGCGTAAGCGACTCTAGCGCAGAAAACATTGTTCGCCTTCTGCACTCCTTTAACTGGAGCAAGTTTGAAAGCCACATTAAAACATCAGAACGCGCTGTTTCGTATCCTCTTTTAATTGACATAGAGCGATTCCTGACAGCCTTTTTTGAAGGAAACACATCGATGTACTGGAATGTGCGCTCCCTTGAAACAACAGAAACCACAATCGACGTGCCTGAAAAACTACGCGCTTCTAGCACAGAGGCAGCTGGAATTGTGTTTTTGCACTTTTACCCTGACTATACTTTGGAAATAGAAGTTGAAAACGGGGCACTTCCTGCTACTATAACACTTAGCCTGCCTGACGGACAATGGTTTTTTCTTGTTCCAGAAAGCAGCAAAACACTGTGGTTTGCTATTCAAGTAAAAGGAGGAAAAGTTTTAGCTTCATATTCTTCTGAAGATATTGCAGATTAAATAAACAATTAGCCCGAAATAGCTTGCCTTTATTTATGCTAGGACAGACTGATAGCAATTAAAAAAAAAACTTGCGTTCCCTTTAATAGGTGCTATCCTAATATTAAGTCAGTTGTAGCAATTACCGCGTTGCGGGAAAAATAAAACATAAGGAGGTGCACGTATGGCACTTACTGGTATTTTAAGGATTGGCTTGGTTCAGTTGCGTGTCTTGGATTTGGAGGAAACCCCGGACTTTTATGTAAATATGATGGGTCTTAACAAGGTTGGCACAACTGAAGATGGAAGGATTATGCTTAAAGGCTATGATGAGTT
>CAYYCW010000031.1:0-8093 GCA_964470435.1 uncultured Treponemataceae bacterium | reverse complement strand
CCGCGCGGCATGAGGGCGCAGTACTTGGATCATCTTCTTGCCTATGGCCCAAATGTGCCTGAAACAGAGAAGATCCTTACCGAAGTATTGGGCATGCAGACCGCCGAGGCAGTTAACACCGAAGCTGAGGATGGCAACCACTTTGCTGTCTGGATTACATGCAGCAACAAGCCGCATGACATTGCCTTTGTTGAGCGCGCAGATCCAGGCAAGCTTCATCATGTTGGCTTCTACCTTGAAGACTGGAATGATGTAGGAAACGCCGCTGACTACATTGGTCGCTACAACATTAGAAAAGACCTCGGCCCCACGCGCCATGGAATTACGCGCGGGCAGACAATATACTTCTGGGAGCCCTCAGGAAATCGTCTTGAAACATTCGCTGGCGGCTATAAGGCCTTCCCGGATCACCCGATGCGCGTTTGGGACTTTGACATGGTTGGAAAGGGTATATTCTACTATGAAGGCGAGCTTAACGAAGCTTTCTTAAGCGTTTACACCTAATTCTTCTGCACCTTTACGCGCTCAAGCGCTTTAAGCCTTTTATAAGGCAAAGTTATTCTTAGTTTTACCCCTGATGCCTTATGCGCTCTGACAAGGAATCAGGGGTTTTTATTGCAAAAATCTTTGTATAAGTGTAGCCTTATTGTAATATACGGGAGAGTAATATGACGCTTAAAGATCTTGTATTGGCAAATAGAAGCTACAGGGGCTACGATTCCTCTTGCAGCCTTAGCAGTGACAATTTGCTTGAATTAATTGAACACGCGCGCTTTGCGGCATCGTCCATGAACGCTCAAGCGCTTAAATTTCGCCTTGTATATAAGGAAAAAGAAATAGCAGATATTCTTGCAATGACTCGCTGGGCGGCAAGGCTTAAAGACAGAAAGTTGCCTGAATCAGGCAAGGAGCCTAGCGCCTTTATTGTAATTTGCCACGATGCTAGCATTGCATCAATGGCGGACTATTTTTTAATAGATACAGGCATTGCCGCACAGACAATTTTACTTGCAGCAGTTGAGCACGGGCTTGCAGGCTGCGTAAATGTTAGCTTTAATAAGGAAAAGCTAGCCAACATTTTATCATTACCTGAAAAAGTTACGCCCATATTGCTGATGGCTATAGGCAAGCCTAACGAAAAAATTATTTTAACGGACGTAAAAGAAGACGGGAATACTTCGTATTACCGAGATCAAGACGATGTGCATTATGTCCCCAAGCGCGCACTTAAGGACATTGTAATCTTGTAAACGGAAAAGGTCAGCCAGCTTAAAAGCCGGCTGGCCTTTTTTAGCCTTGATACCTGTTAGCGGGCATACTCTACTATGCGTGATTCCCGTATAAGCGTTACACGGATCCTGCCTGGATATTTTAAGTCGGATTCTATTTTTTTTGCTATATCACGGCTTAAGCTTGTCATTGAAGTATCCGGCACTTTTTCGCTTGAAACAAGCACCCTAAGCTCCCTGCCCGCTTGAATAGCGTATGCCTTTTCAACGCCTTCAAACTGCTCTGCTATGCTTTCTAGGTTTTCAAGGCGCTTAATGTAATTATCCATTGATTCACGCCTTGCGCCCGGCCTTGCAGCAGAAATCGCGTCCGCCACTTGCACAATTATCGCTTCTATTGTTTCAGGTTCCACATCATTGTGGTGGGCGCCTATGGCGTTAATCACCCTGGGGTCCTCACGCATTTTGCGAGCCATTTCCATTCCAACTTCAGCGTGGTTTTGATCCGAATCGCTTTCCACACCCTTGCCAATATCGTGCAAAAGGGCCGCCCGCATTGCAATGGACCTGTCGGCGCCAACTTCAGCCGCAAGCATCCCCGCAATTATAGCAACCTCTTTAGAATGCATTAGAACGTTTTGCCCGTAGCTTGTGCGAAAGTAAAGGCGGCCAAGCGCACGGATTCCGTCTTGATTCATGTCGTGGATGCTCAAGTCGAAGAGGACTCGCTCCCCTTCTTCATAAATCTTTTGATTAATCTCCTTTGTAACCTTTTGCACAACCTCTTCAATGCGCGCTGGATGAATCCTTCCGTCAAGCACAAGCCGCTCAAGCGAAAGGCGAGCAATTTCCTTCCTTACAGGGTCAAAGCAAGAAACAACAACAGCTTCTGGCGTGTCATCAATGATAATGTCCGCGCCGGTAACCGTTTCAAGCGTCCTTATGTTGCGCCCCTCTCTTCCTATAATGCGACCCTTCATCTCGTCGGCAGGAAGGCTAACAGTAGCCACTGTGATGTCGCTTGTAGTTTCCGCTGCAAGGCGCTGAATAGTTTCAACAAGAATTTCTCGCGCCCTCTCCTTAGCGTTAAGGTGGGCATCTTGCTCAATCTTGTTGATAATAGCTTGGGCGTCGTGGCGGGCTTCGTTTTCCATATCCTTTATGATAAGTTTCCTTGCCTCTTCCGCCGAAAGCTCAGAAATACGCTCAAGCTCCTCCCTGTAGCGCAATTCTTCCCCTTCAAGAACCTCCGCACGGTTAAGCAAATCTCTTTCCTGCTCGGAAAGTCTTTGCTCAAATGTGGATAATTCTTCTTGCCGTTTCTCAAGCGCCTCTTCTTTTTGAGTTATGCGCCGTTCATAATGTTGCAGCTCGCTACGGCGGCTGCGGTTTTCCCTTTCCTGCTGATTTCTTTCCCGAATTAGCTGTTCCTTTGCTTCTAAAAGAATTTCCTTCTTTCTTGCTTCTGCTTCTCTAATTGCGTCTTCAAGAACGCGCTCTGCCCTCTGTTCTGACGCGGACAACTGAAATCTGGCATAAACCCAGCGAATAAACCATCCAAGAATTAAACCGGCAGCAGGGAGTATAATGTACAGTAAAGTGTGCATACTAACTCCTAATAATTTAATGCTGTCATCTTCTATATATGCAAAAACACATCTATTGTCAAGATATTATTAAGCATAGCGATGACTGAATTATCGGCTTTCTAACATGATCGCAGTAGCTTTGACGCAAGGAAAAGCTAAAAGCTATATTGGGCAAATTATCCAAAAATCTTTTTTAAGGAGAAATTTCTTATGAAAAAATTCAACATTTGTATGGCGTTGCTTACACCACGTACGGCGGCACGGGCACAGGAACAGCGTAAGCGCTTTTCCTCATGCCATGTAAGCTTAGGCCTTGCGGGCAGGGGATTTCTTTACACGTCTAGCGGCAAGCCTTTAAGCATAAGGGCCATGCGCCTTAGCGCTTCCTTTAGCTTGCTTATTTCTGTAGCATAACAGCAGCGCACAAAGCCTTCGCCGCAAGCGCCAAAGGCGTTGCCGGGCACTACCGCAACCTTATAGTCCGCTATTAGCTTTTCCGCGAACTTTTCAGATGACAAGCCTGTTTGCCTTATGTCGGGGAATATATAGAACGCGCCTTCGGGCTCTGTAACGGGCATGCTCATTTCTTCAAAGCCTTTCATCATTAGGTTGCGTCTGTGCTCATAGGAAAGGCGCATCTTTTCCACTTCGTCAAACCCGTGCCTTAAGCCTTCAAGGGCCGCGTATTGGCTCATTATAGGCGCGCAAATGGCGGAATACTGATGCAGCTTGTTCATATGCTCTACAAGTTCCTTGTCAGCGGCCACAAAGCCTATACGCCAGCCTGTCATTGCAAAGGACTTGGAAAAGCCGTTAAGGACAACGGTGCGCTTTTTCATTCCTGGCAAGGACGCGATTGAAACATGGCGGCGGCCGTCATAGGCAAGCTCGCAGTAGACTTCGTCAGAAAGAACCCACAGATCTTCTTCTTCTGCAAGCCTTGCAATTTTTTCAAGCTCTTCTTGAGGTATCATGCGCCCCGTGGGATTGCTTGGCGAGCAAATCATAAGCACCTTAGAGCGCGGCGTAATCTTTTCCCTTATGCGCGCTGCAGTAGGAATAAAGCCGTCCCTTGACGTGTCAAGACGCACGAGTTTTGCCTCGCAAAGCTCCGCCAAAGGTTGATAGGAGACATAGCAGGGCTCCGCCACAATTATTTCGTCTTCAGGGTTCAATATTGCGCGGAGCACGCTGTCTATTCCTTCAGAAACCCCAACCGTGATTAAAATCTCATTTTCAGGATTGTAATCCATACTGTAGCCGCTAAGGTATTCCGCTACAGCTTCGCGCAACTCAAGAAGCCCCCAGTTTGACGTGTAAGACGTGTGCCCCTTTTCAAGGTGATACCACGCTTCCTCGCGCATGCACCACGGGGTAGCAAAGTCAGGCTCGCCCACGCCAAGCGAAATTATGTCATCCCTTCCTATTATAAGGTCAAAAAACTTCCTGATAGGCGACGGCGGTATTGCCTCCATTTTATATGAAAAGCGGCTTTTTTGAAAATTCACGCGGTAAATCCTTCGCGGCTGTCCTTTCTTTCATCAACATGGACAATCCCGTTTTCTTTGTATGTCTTTAAGACAAAATGCGTTTTTGTGCTTTTCACGCCGCTAAGGGAGGATAGCTTTTCAGAAACAAAGTGGGCTATGTCATGCAGCGACTTGCCTTCTATTATAACCTGTAAGTCGTAGCCGCCCGACATAAGGTAGAGGGACTTTACTTGCGGAAAATGGTAAATTCTTTCTGCAAGCGAGTCAAAGCCCCGCTCCCGCTCTGGCGCGCACTGTATCTCTATTGCAGCCTGTACTGCCCCGCTTTCGCGCTCTATTTTTTCCTGATTTACAATAGCCGTGTATTTGAGGATCACGCCGTCTTCCTCAAGCTGCTTAATTGCCGCGCGGACTTCTTCCACTGTCCTTTTAGTCATTACAGCAATGTCCTCCGCCGAAAGACGCGCGTCGTCTTGCAGCAAGTCTATGATTTCCTGCATAATGTTAGTTTCCTTTGCGAAAGATGCCTTTACAGTGGCTCCACGCGCACACGGTGCTTTAGCTCAAAAGTCTTGTCATCGGTGCATAGGTAGATAATGCCTTCAATCAATCCTATTATTGAAGGAATGCTCGTCCAGCAAAAAATCAAGTACAATATACCTGTGCCAATCCTGCCCAGGTAAAACTTGTGCACCCCTAGCCCGCCAAGAAGTATTGCCAAAACGCCTGCGGCTATTTTGCTTTTTACGGACCAGTCTTCGCTTACGCGGGCGACATCTTGAATATCAGGCATATTCTTCCCCCACTACGTTAGCTGGTGATTTTAGCTTAGCGGCGGCAAAAGTGTCAATAGCCCTAAAAAATAAAAAACTTTACATTTATATTGAACACGCACTTGCAAGGCTCTGCAGAATTGTATATTGTTAAAGGATTATTGCGGCTATCGTATATCGGTATTACACGACCTTCCCAAGGTTGATAGGGCGGTTCGACTCCGCTTAGCCGCTTTTGTTACGCCAGCGCAGGCAACTGCTTGCCCGCGCTTTTTCGTTTTCAGTTCAACACCAGAGGGAAGTTCTTGCTGTCTGAGCCATTGTTTTCCTTGTAGCTATAGCTGTAGCCGTTATTGCTAAGTGCTGTGTTCATCGCAGACATTGCGTCGCTCCACTCGCTGTTTTCAACCTTAACGGTGTTGTCAGTATAGTCTGAATAGGTGTATATGCTACATACGCCGTTATCTGCATTTCCGCTCCAATAGCAGGAGACAGTATAGCCAAAGCCACCTAGCGACCCCACGACACCGCCTGCCGCGTTACTACCTGAAACACTGGCTGTGGAGTAGTAGGAAAGCAAAGTGCCATAGGTTTCCCCTGCAATCCCGCCAGCGAAGCTGCTTGTGCTTCCTACTGTGCCTGACGAGTAGCAGGCAGTTATGCTGGCAGAGGATGATAGACTTCCAGCAATGCCGCCTGTATATGAAATATCGCTTTCAGATGTTCCAGTAATCTTTGCGCCTGTTATGTGCAAGTCTTTTATTATTCCGGAGCCGCCTATATAACCAATAAAGCCCACAAATCTGCTGCTAGAGGTAACAGTTAGGTGACTTATGGTATGCCCTGCCCGTCAACGGTGCCACATAACGGGTAGACAGGAGTCCATTCCACGTCCTTCATGTCAATGTCGGCGGCAAGAATGCAGTTTGCATACAATTTCCCTGAACTTGCCCTTGAACTTACTGCATTCGCCCACTCCACCAGCTCAGCCGCTGCGGAGACAGTGTAGGTTACGGATTCGTCTGATGAAGACTCCGCCTAATTCGAGCACGCGGGGAAAAGAAACACAAGCAGCGCGGCTAAAATCGTGATGAATGATGAGTGATGAGTTCATTTTGGTTAGCTACTTTTAAGAAATAAATTGAATTAGGAAAAATATTCCTTATCGCAAAGTGTATCAAAAAAGGAACTGGAGGGCAAAGAGACGGTAGCCGTTGCTCTGCAAGAGGCACGCTCCCGCCGCGCGTAGCTCAATATCCGTCTGACATTTCGCGGTTCAAATCGCGCTGGCAAAGCTCTTGGTAAACAAGCGCGCGGGGCTTGAGTTTTTCTTTTATTTCTTTGGCAAACGGCATATATCTCCAAAAAATGCCACGAACTTCTTTGTCAAGCCGCTGAATGCCTTCGCTTTCTTTGATCATCCAGAGAAGATAATCCTTTATAAAATATTCTTTTACGTCGCCTTTAAGTTTTTTTGACTGAAACCACTGGTAATAGTTTCCAGTAAGCCCCTCTTCCATCCAGTAGTACGAAGCCTTTTCCTTTGCCACCTGCCAGCGCAAGTCTGCGACAGCAGTTAATACAGCAACCTTCAAGCTTCTTGCATACATTGGAACAGCAATTCTTCCACGCGAAGTAATGCGGTTGTATCTGTCAAAAGGCTCCCAACAAAAGCCGGTTTCGCCATAAGACGGAATCAGGATAACGAAAGGTGGAATCCTATTAAGCTGCGATCTATAAACACGACAAAAAGCTTCAATATCTATGCTTTCAATCCAACGCAATATTTCAAGAACATTTTCACGCGTGCCAATTTCACTTTGTGGTGAATGAAAATATTCGCGACTAAGAATTGGGAAATGATTTCCCTTCCTGCCGCAAGTCATTTTAGCCATCTGCCTTACTGTGGTAAATTCTACAGCAACACTAGAAAGATCCTTATCACTCCCACCTGAGTTTGCAACCTTTTGCCTTAGTATACGCGCATCAGATTCTGCTTCTCTAAAATCGCGTATAAATGCACTTAGCTCCCTGTCAATAGTTATAAGTTTTTTTAGCCTGGCACTGATGTCAGCAAGAGCCTTTTTTTGTGTTTCTGTAAAAGGCATTCGCACGCTAGAAACACTTGCGAAGGATTCATGCTGAAACACGGGAGCAAAACTTTTGATTATATGCTCTTCAGCTTTAAGCCGCTCAGTGGACTTTGCACGCAAAAGACTTTCAGCACTCTGAAGCTTTCCTTCAGCCTTATTCAAAAGCTGAATAAAGCGAGCAGCATCATTTTTAGTTGAAATTTTTGCCTCGTCAGTTCCCGAAGTGTTGATTTTGCCATCTGCAATTGCACTAAACCATTCATCAAGGTAATAAAGAGGTTCGCCCGTCGTGTTTTTTTCTATCACTGTTGCAAAATACGTTTTTTGCTCCCTTGTAAGAAGGGAAGGAAGAATAAGTCCAAAGCGGATAGCAGCTTTTTTTTCAGGAGGGCATTTTTTAGATGAAACTTCAGCCGAAATTTGCGACATAACCTCCCAATACATGGGTATAATCTGCTGACGAAACACGCTTTTATCTTTTGAATCTTCACATGAAATATATTTCGAAATAAGCTCGTGAAGCCTATTGCCGGACTGCCCTTCGCCGCCTAGCACCTTTTTATAGTAGTCAGCAGAATCAAAAATCTTAGATGGAGTTTCTTCAAAAAACTTCTGAATAGGTGCAAATTCCTTAACGCTTAAATCAACAATGGCTTCAGTTATGCCTGCGGTGCTTGCTCCTGCCGCAGAAGCCATGAGGTTTGAATCTTCAAACTTACCCATATCCACTGACTCCGATGGAGACAAGGCAAAATCGCTAGATTCAGCGTTTTGATTACTCTGCACAGCATCAAGCGATGTATTAAGATCTGATATGGTAGGACTAAAATCACTCATATAAAAACCCAAAATACTAAAACTTAAAATGGAGGTGAGGGGAATTGAACCCCTGACCTCTTGCATGCCATGCAAGCGCTCT
>CAYYCW010000030.1:0-12417 GCA_964470435.1 uncultured Treponemataceae bacterium | reverse complement strand
CCTCGCGCGTCATGCCGGGACCTATGCCGTCCTTCATTAGCCTTGAAAGGCTAGGCAACCCTGCAACAGGCGGGTAAATGCCTTTTTGGAAAAGCTCCCTGTCAAGCACTATTTGCCCCTCTGTGATGTAGCCCGTAAGGTCAGGAATTGGGTGCGAAATGTCGTCATTGGGCATGGAAAGAATTGGTATTTGCGTGATTGAGCCTTCAGAGCCCTTTATTTTTCCCGCTCGCTCGTAAAGCTCCGCCAAGTCCGAGTAGAGGTAGCCAGGATAACCCTTGCGGCCTGGCACCTCGCCGCGCGTTGTGGAAATTTCGCGCAAAGCCTCGCAGTAGTTAGTCATGTCGGTAAGGATTACTAAGACGTGCATGCCCTTTTCGTATGCAAGATACTCGGCGGCGGTCAGAGCGCAGCGCGGTGTTATAATGCGCTCAATGGACGGCGCGTCAGCAAGCGAAAGGAACATGACTACTTTAGAGAGAACGCCCGACTGCTCAAAGGAATCTGTAAAGAAGCGAGCAACGTCATACTTTATTCCCATGCCGGCAAAAACCATAACAAAGCCCTCGTCAGCAGAAAGAATGCGCGCCTGCCTAACAATCTGCGCTGCTAGCCTGTTGTGCGGCATTCCGTTGCCAGAAAACACAGGCAGCTTTTGCCCGCGGATAAGCGTGTTCATGCCGTCAATCGCGGAAATGCCGGTTTGGATAAAGTCGCGCGGGTAAACACGGGCGTACGGGTTTATTGGGCAACCGTTTACGTTTCGCATTTCAGATGAGTAAAGCTCAGGATAACCGTCAATCGGCTTGCCTAGTCCGTTAAAGATGCGGCCCATAAGTCCTTCGGAAACGCGGAGCTCCATAGGCGTTTCAAGAAACTCAACAGAAGAATCCCTAAGGCTTAAGCCTGAAGTGGAGCCAAAAATCTGGACAACGCAGTAATCATCCGAAATATCGATAATCCTTCCCGTGCGGATATTTCCTTGCGAGTCGTGGACTGCAGCAATTTCGTTATAAAAGACATTCTCGCGCCTGTTTACAACAACAATAGGTCCGTCTACAGAAGATAGCCCGCGGTATTCAACGCCGTTCATACAGCCCCCGCCATTTTATAAAGCCTTGAAAGCCCATCAAGCTGATGATTCATTTCCTCCTCCACTTCAGAAATTCCTGCCGTGTTGTCGTTGGGGAAAGTTGTTTTTATTCGCATAACTTGCTCCCTGCATGGAAGCTGCGTTATTTTTACAAGCGGGCAGCCGTTCTTGACAATGACTGCCGCCTGGCTGTAAAAGGACATTATAATAGAAAGAATTAAAATTTGCTTTTCAGGAATGGAATACATGTCGGTTTCGTCAAAGGCGCTTTGCTGCAAAAATCCGTTTTTTATCATTTCGGCAACAACAAGAATGAGCCGCTCGCCGTCAGGAAGAGCGTCAGGACCTATAAGGCGCACAATTTGCTGCAGGCGCTGCTCTCTTTTAAGAAGCTCTAGCGCTTGCTGGCGCACATCGCTCCAGCGCGGGTCAACCTTATCCCACCATGGCCTAATTTCCTCAGCGTATTCAGAATAAGAGTCAATCCAGCCGATTGCGGGATAGTGGCGGGCGTTTGCAAGCTCCCTGTCCAATGCCCAAAAACAGCGAATAAAGCGCTTTGTATGCTGCGTTACGGGCTCTGAAAAGTCGCCGCCCGCCGGGGAAACAGCGCCAATCAAGCTTACAGAGCCATTGCTATTTGAAAGGGAGACAATCTGCCCCGCCCTTTCGTAAAACTCAGCAAGGCGCGTTGGAAGATAGGCGGGGTAGCCTTCTTCAGCGGGCATTTCTTCCATTCTACCTGAAAGCTCGCGCAAGGCTTCTGCCCAGCGGCTTGTGGAGTCAGCCATAACCGCCACGTCAAGCCCCATATCGCGGTAATACTCTGCAAGTGTTATGCCAGAATAAAGGGAAACCTCGCGCGCGGCAACAGGCATGTTCGACGTGTTTGCTATTAGAATAGTGCGCTCCATGAGAGATCGGCCAGTGCGCGGGTCAATTAGACTTGGAAATTCGGTTAGAACGTCTGTCATTTCGTTTCCGCGCTCGCCGCAACCGATATACACGATAATGTCAGCGTCGCACCACTTGGCAACAGCGTGCTGTGTCATTGTCTTGCCCGTGCCAAAGCCTCCAGGAATTGCAGCAGTGCCTCCCTTTGCAATGGGAAAGAACACGTCAATGACGCGCTGGCCTGTAACAAGTGGCTGCAAAACAGGGAGCTTTTGCAAGTACGGGCGCGGGTTTCTTACAGGCCAATAATGCGAAAGGAAAAGCGGCTCGCCTAGCTCTGTTTCTCCAATTTTGTCATCAATGGTATATTCGCCCGTTCCTGCAAACTGAGCTAAAACCCTGCCGCGCACGGAAGGCGGCACCATTATAGAATGCGTTACCGAATCTGTCTCCTTTACCGTGCCTAAAACCATGCCAGGAGCAATTGGACAGCCCGCCTTTACGCCTTCCGAAGGAACAAAAGCCCATTTCTTTGCCGCATCAAGCGGGTCGCTTTGCACGCCGGGCTGCAAGAACGCGCCTGTTTCGCTAAAAAGCCTTTCAAGCGGCCGCTGTATGCCATCGTAAATTGTGCCTATTAGTCCTGGTCCAAGCCTTACAGAAAGGGGGCGGCGGCGAGAAATCACTCTTTCGCCTATTTTCATCCCCGTAACGTCTTCATAAATCTGCAAGGTGGCAAGACCGTCCTTCATGCGGATAATTTCTCCGGTAACCCCTTGCTCGCCAACCTCTACAACATCATATAGTGCGCACGAGTCAAGTCCTTCGGCGTAAACAATGGGGCCCGATATTCTTGTTATCTTTCCTTCTATTTTGTCTTTCTGATTTTTACTTGCCTGACTACTCACCAGCCTTGCTCCTTTAAGCTAAATCCCCTGAAGCTGAAAACACGTCTTTTCCGAAAAGCTTTTCCGCAAGCTGCTGCCGCCAATTTTGCAAAAGCTCATCTTTAATTTCATCGCAAGTAACCCTGCAAAAAACCGCTCCGTCCTCGCTAGAAATAGTGAAGCCTTCGGACACCCCAAGCTTGCCAGCTTCCGTATCGTCCATATCTTCCATAGAAAGCGTTGCTCTACTTCCTAAAACCGAGCAGGCAAGGGCTGAAACGTCTTTTTGAGAAAATCCCCTAATTGAAATTTCAAAGCGCTTTCCGGTTAAAACTTTTGAATATTTTTCCAAGAGAAGGCGTAATGCAGCGAGCTTCTTTTTTGTGTCAGCAGCGGCAAACCAGCTGTCCAGCGCCTCCCGCACAGAGCTGTCAACAAAAGAAATTAGCCTGCGCTGCTTTTCAAGCGGAACAGACGCGTCAGAATCCAGCTTGTAGCTAGAAAGAGCATTTTCGTATTCAAGCCTTTTGCTCTTGCTTGTCTTTTCAAAGTTTTCAGCAGCCTTAAGTTCAATTTCCTTGCAGTCACTTTCAGCGGCTTTAAGGATTTTTTCAGCCTTGCGCCTGGCGTCTTCATGAATTTCTCTGTCGAGAATTTCTGTTGAACGAAGTTCTTCCATAAAAGTAAACCAAAATTACGGGAATGCCGCTACACATGAATTCCTATTGCCTCGCGGATTGAGTCTGTAAGGGACTTTTTGCCTTCAAGATGGCCATGAAGGCCAGGTATTTCCACAATGAGGGGATAGTCCGCCTTCATTTGCCATTCCCGCACCTCATCCTCAAGCATTGAAGAAACATCTTCCGTTAAAATTAAAATTTTAGGAAGCTCTTCTTCAGAGGAAATTCCCCCTGCAAGCAGATTTCCACGCCCTGTCATTCGAAAAAAAGCTTCTGCCGCTTCATCCTTGTTGCCGACAATCACGCCGTCAACTCCCACAAGCCTAAAGCCAAGAACAACAGCACGCCCTCCGATTACGCAATATTTCACGTTTTACCCTTTAAGCTAAAAAAGTATAATAAGCAGGGCAACAAGAAAGCCCCACAAACAAATGCCTTCAGCAAGGCCGACAAAGGGCAGCGCTTTTCCTGAAAGCTCAGCATTTTCGCTCATAGCACCCATAGCAGCGGCTCCAATGCGCCCAACAGCCATTCCGCCCGCTATGCAAGCAATGCCTACAGCCACAGCAGCGGCAATGTACTTTAGCCCTGAAGAAGTGCCCTCGCCTTCAGCGTCTTGGGCAAAACTCGAGCAAACAACTACGGCAAGGAATATTAAAATTAAAACAGCCTTTTTCATTAGCAAAACTCCTTAATTCAAGTTTAATTGCTTTTATACTTAAAGCGGAAAGGCGTGAACTCCCGCCCTGTTTCCGTAAAGAACTTGGAAAAAAACTCATAATATTGAAGCCTAATTACCTGAATAGCTACAATTAAGCCTTCAAGCACAATTATTATAGCGTTTCCAAAAATTGTTACAGCTATACCGCCAATGCCTCCTACAAGGCTTGTCATTGTAAAGACAATGTAGCTTAAAACCGCGTGCGAAAGGGCAAAGGCACCTACGCGCAAAAAGCTTACCGAATTGGAAATGTATGTTGAAACAACTTCAAGAAGCTCTACAACTCCTTCAATTACCGCCGCAAATACGCCGTTTTCAAAAGGCTCATCTTCATGCTCTATAATCCTAGTAATTGGGGATGAAAAGAAAAGCAGAATCAGCGGAATTGCTATCATAACTCCGTCTACGATGTGGAAGCTGCCGTCAAATAACGCGATGCGGATAGCAACAAATACCACATACCAAAAAAACCATGCGCCGCAAAGCCCTGTCTTGCTGAATATGGCGCGCGCAGGCCTTTTAAGCGACAACTGGTTTATAATGTTTATTATAAGGCCTATGGAATTGATAATAAAGCCTACAGTCACAGTAAAACCAAAAAACATCATCAGCTTGTCAACGGAGCCTGCGGATGGCATTAGGTGAAGTATTTTGTCATGCGGCTCGCCAAAAAGTCCTGTTACCCAGCGGCTAAAGGGCGTAAGAACCTCTCCATTTGTGAAAAACTCGCCCGTCAAAAGCCCCATTATCATTGAGGAGCAGCCAATTCCTGTAAAAATAGGGCCGAACTTGCGCCACTTTTTTATGATGGGAACCTTTCCGCTTATCAAAAGAAGGCCAAGCGCAAAAAAGACTAGCCCCTGCCCAAAATCCCCAAACATGATGCCAAAAAGCAACGTAAAAAAAAAGGCTACAACGGGCGTGGGGTCAATTGTTCCGTAAAGGGGAGCGCCGTAACTAAAGATCATGCGCTCAAAGCTTTTTGTATAGGCGTTGTGCTTGTACTTTACAGGTATTTTTTCCCTGCCGCTTTTTACAGAAGAAATTTCAGAAGGGGAATATAGCCTCACGGCAATCCTGCCATCTGTAAGGGCGTCAAGGTCGCGCATAATATTTTGCGCGTCATCGGCTACAATCCATCCTGAAAGCCTGTAAACCATCTGCGTTGCTTCAAGCTTATCGCGCACGTCCGTAACCTGCATTTCAAGCGAAAAGGACTGCAAAAGTGATATAAACTCATCCCCGTGGAGCTTGAAAAAATCCTTTTTTTCTTCGGCAATGGCGACTGCAGTTTTTTCTGCTTCATTTACCTGAGCTTCAAGGCCTTCAAGCACGCCTTCAGGAATACCCTTAAAATCCTTATGTATTTCTATAGGCACAAAGCCAAAATGCTTAAGCTCGCTGTCAAGCGCAAAGCGCCCCTTTTTAGATGAAGCTGCAAGAATGTGGCTGTGGTCTTCCCCTAAGGCAATGACAACCGCGCGGTCGCCAAGAGCTGCCTTAAGGTCTTCAAATGCAGACGGGTCTATCTTGCCTATTCTAAAAGCTAAAAAAGTCAAATGCTCAAGCTCTGAATACGAAACTTTAAGGTTTGCAAAGCCCTTGGCTTCAGCAAGGGCTGAAGACACCCTGCGGTAAAACTCATTGTTAGCCGCTTCACGTGAGCGAATATCATCTATATCCGCAATGAGCTTTACCGCCCTTTCTTTATCAGTGGGCAAAGGAAGCGTAGTTGATGCCGCATATTCTTCAGGGTCAGGAATTCCAAGATAGGCGCGGCAGTCACGCAACCGCTCTAAAATATGGCTGTGAACTTCATCGGTGCTCTGAGGATGAGATGCAAGGTCTAAAACATCTTGCTGAAGTTGAAATTCAGCATTTTTCCCTATGTATTCCAAGACCCTTTCTATGTCTTGGCGGAGAATCATCAATTCTGCCATTTTCATAGGCGCTGTTTTAAGCATCAAAGTCCTCCACAAACTCATTCATCTGGCTTTCCAATGCACCCACTCGAATTCCTTCAACTGCAGTCCTAATCATGTATTCTTCAAGGCGGCATATTCTGAAAAACATTATAAGCATACCCACCGTAAACTGGCTTCGGTGAAAATTGCGAAGCCCCGCCCTGTAAAGGCGCCTCATTCGTTGCAAGTCAAGCCAACGCGGGTCAAGCTCCCAAAAGCCTTCAGGGGACGCAGGGTTTAGAAGGGAAGCATATTTCCAGCCCTTCCAAGCATCCAACGAATCAAGGGGCTTGTCAAGGACAGCTATTGCAGGCTCCGCAAGCTCTTTTTTCATTTTAGGAGGACCGTCCGCGCCTGCAAGCGTTGGGATAATTTCTTCACTTGCCTTCTTATAGTAAACACGTAAGCGTAGCGCCCAAACTATGTTCTGCAAGACAATTTCGTCGACAACAAAATCCCTTACCGAATCTCTATCCTTTTTAGGAATCTTGTGTAAGGCTTCCCATATTTCAGCGTAATACTGACGGTCAAGGCGGTTTTCCCAACCTATCCGCTCCGCTGCCTCAGGCGCGCGGTTAAACCAGCTGTAAGGAGAACCCGCAGTCATTGCCGCAAAGTCGGGCCAAGCGTCGTGCTTTAGCCTTGAAAACGGGGAAATGTCTACAAAATATGGCTTGTCTGAAGTAGAAGGATACATATGGCAAGCGTTTTTAATATTAGCACATTCGTACAGCGAAAGATAGGCTAAAGAAAGGGGGTCAGGCTTGTCATAAAGCCTTAAAAGAGAGACAAATTTTGCAGCAGAACGCTCTGCAATGCGACGCTCCAAAAGCTGGGCAAGGCGGCCTTCAGGCACAAGGGGCACCTCATCATTAAAAAGAAGGCCCCAAAGGCTAGAAACATGGCCTTGTTCAAAAAGCTGCCTTGCCCGCCTTCCCACAAAGGACTTGGCGTACATTCCGCTTGCCTTGGCATAAACAAAGGCGCTTGCCGCAACACTGTCCATAAGCTCTATTTGCCAATAATAATAGAATCCACAAAAGAATAAAATGAATCAAAGTCTTTGGAAAGAGCCCTTAGCTTTTCATCGTATTCGCTAAAAAGAGCCTTTAGAGCAACATCGCACTTTTCCTTTTCTGCATTAAGCCATGCGTCAAGGGAGCTTATTAATTCCGAATACTTGCTGTGATACTCAGCATCAACCTTTTGCTTTGCGGCACTGCGCCTTTTATCAGCCTCTTCGCTTGCGTCAAGGGCAAGGGAAGCCGCCTCGCTTTCAACTTCAAGCAAATATTTGAGAATATCCTCATCGGTATTTTCCATGCTTTTAGCTCCTTACAGGGACTCCGTAAGCTCATCTTCAAAGCGGCAAATAACCGAATGCACCCCTTGAGGCGTTTTTTCCTTAACAAGAGACGGATAAAAGTCGGGCATTTCAAGCAAAAGGGAAAGTCTGCGCAAAACGCGCAAGTAACTAAAGCAGTCGCCGTCAGGCGAAAGGATTAAAAAAATAGCGTGAACAGGCTGACCGTCAAGGGAATCATAGTCAAGTCCTCTAGGGGAAAGCCCAATCACGCCGCAAAGCTCCTTGACTGAAGCAAGGCGCGCGTGCGGCACGGCAATTCCGTGTTTAATCCCTGTGGAAAGCTTAGTTTCACGTTCATTGATTGCATTTAGGATTTCTGCGGTTAAGCTTCTGTCGTTTCCAGAAACAAAAAGGTCAACAAGCTCTTCTAAAACTTCTTCTTTGTCTTCCGCTTCAAGCGGAACCTTAGTCATTGATGGAGAAAAAATCTTCCCAAGTATCATAGTGCCTCCATAAAAATTAGTCAGGCCGCAAGGCGGCATCTGCATCTTGCGGCGGAACGAGCTCAAAGCCCTGCAAGGCTTCTCCCTCCTCTTCTTGCAACTCAATTTCAAAATCCTGCAAAACCGCCTCTGCCTCTTCTGGCATAGCAGTTTCAAAATCTTGAGAATCTTGATCAGCTTCTTCAATTACAGCATCGCCGGTATTAGAATCTGTCCACCAGCTTTCCCTTGTTTCAGAGCTCCTTTGACTTTGCACTTCTTGCTGAAATCCCCTGTCTGAGGGAGTTTTATTTACAAGAGCCAAGAAAAAGGCTACAACAAAAAATAGCGACACACTAACGTATGTCACCTTTGTTAAAACTGTAGCGGAACGAGAACCGAAGGCGGAATTGCTGCTTCCTGCAAACAAGCCGCCAAGACCTTCGCCTTCGCTATTTTGAAGAAGAACGAGCGAAACAAGAAAAATACATGTCAGGACAAAAATTATTACAAGAATCACTCCAATTACTGCCATGCCCAACTCCAAAAAACTTATTAAAAACTTTAACCCTTTTTACAAGAGTGTAAAGCGACTTGCATCTACCCTTTGGATGCCAAAAAGCCTATAAATGTCTTCAGGCTTATATTCGCCGCCTTCTTTGCAAGCCGCATTATACGCTCCAATTACCGCGCTTATCTCTTTTTCAGCATTAGCTGAATGGACAGCGGCGGCAGCGGCAGCGCGGTAAAGCCCCTTTTTAAGCAAGGCTTCAACAGGCGCACCTTTGCCAAAAGAAAGCATAGCGCCCCTATCTACAACAGCGGAAAGCCCATCGTAGCCTATAGTCCAAGCAGAATAAAGCTCAATAGGCTTTTTTTTGCCGCCATTTTCGCTCACTACTCTTGCACCTCATAGAAGGAAGCCTTTTTTCCTTCCTTGCACAGGGGGCAACTCCAACTGTCAGGGATATCGGCAAAGGCAGTTCCTGCAGAAATTCCGCTATCAGAATCCCCAGCAGCAGGATCATATACATAGCCACAAAGATCACAAACATATTTATTCATTATCATCCTCCAAATTGAGCGATTATATAGAAACTACACTATACTGCAAAAATGAGATTCCCACAAGGCACACTGCTAAAAGAAACAAGCGCCTTTGAGTCCATATCCAGCTTAAAGGCACCCTAGCAACAAGTGCAATACAAAACTAAATAGCCGCAATAGCTTCAATTTCTAAAAGAGCGTCCTTTGGCAGGCGCGAAACTTCAACCGCGCAACGAGCGGGATAGTTACCCTCGCTAAAAAAGGTAGCATACACTTCATTCATTGCAGAAAAATTATTCATATCGCTTAAAAACACAGTTACTTTAACAATGGCATCCATTCCAACGCCCGAAGCCTTAAGCACAGCCCTTATGTTTTCAAGCGCTTGCTCAGTTTGAGCTGCAATCCCTTCAGGCATTTCGCCCGTAGCGGGATTGACAGGCAACTGCCCAGCAGTGAACAAAAAGCCATTAGCCTGCACAGCTTGGGAATAAGGCCCTATTGCCTGCGGCGCAGCCTCTGTTTTAACAATTTTTTTCATTATTACCCTCAAATCGATAACTTGAAAAATCTATATGAATACACGCGGATAGTCAACGGGGAATTATTATTTAGGAGCTAGTTCAGGATTGTGTGCTGTGTGCTGGAACAAAAATAGCTAATAGCTAAATCCCCTGCTTTAAGAACTCTACTTGCCTAGCCCCAGAGCTAATAGCTAAGCTCCAAACCAATCCCCTTGACTAAACTCCCAAAAAGCGCTACTCTTTAGCGCATGGGCGTTGAAAAGGCTGTCTTTGCAGGCTCATTTGACCCGCCTACCTTCGGTCATCTCAATATAATTGAGCGGGCGCGGAATATTTTCAGCGAAGTGCATGTGGTCATCGCTATGAATAGCGAAAAAAAATGCCTTTTTGCGGAAAATGAGCGCTTGGCTTTAATGCAAGAGCTTACTGCCAGCTGGAAAAACGTGAGCGTTCACCTTTGGGATAGCTTGGTTGTAGAATACGCAAAAAAAATTGGCGCAAGTGTCTTAATCAGGGGTGTGAGAAACTTTTCAGATTTTGCCCATGAGTTTGAGCTTGCGATAATGAACCGCGGGCTAAGCTCCCAGATAGAGACTGTGTTTTTGCCGACAGATCCCAAATACTTTGTGCTTCGCTCAAGCTTAATAAAGGAAATCGGATGCATAGGCGGTGACCTTTCTTCTTTGGTTCCTGAAGTTGTTGCGGATGCCTTGCGCAAAAAATTCAATAGCTTGACAGATTCGCCGCCTTAAAGTTATCATAACAGAAAATTCTTAAAAGAATGTGAGGTCCGCTTATGGCAGTGCCCAGAGCTAAAACATCTAAGGCGCGCACTAGAAGAAGGCGCGGAATTAATATGCGCCTTAAAGCTCCGCATCTTGTTGAGTGTTCAAGTTGCGGCAATTTGATTATGTCGCACCGCGTTTGCCCCAAGTGTGGCTTTTACCGCGGCAGGCAAGTTATTATTCCAAAAACTGCAGGTTAATCTTTGGAGGTAGAAAATGAACCAGGAATTGTTTGACAAGCTTCAAAAGCTTATTGCCGATAAGCTCGACATCGATGCTGAAAAGGTTACGCTTGAGGCGTCCTTTCGCCAGGACCTTGGCGCTGACAGCCTTGACACATACGAGCTAGTCTATGCTATAGAAGAGGAGCTGGGCATTCAAATTCCAGACGAAAAGGCGAATGAGTTTGAAACTGTTCGCGATGCCTACGAATTTATAGAAGCGCAAACTGCTAACTGATTGCTTTAAGGCTTGTGTTTGCGCAAAAGTCTTTTATAACGGCTGAAAGAAAGCGGCAGCTTGCAGCTTTCCAAAAGAAAGCCGGTTGCCGCTTTCGAAATCCCGCTATTCTTGATTTAGCCTTTCACCACCGCTCATTTTCGAACGAAACCCCAAAGGGCGCGGCTGACCATATCCGCGCTAACAATGAGCGCCTTGAGTTTTTAGGGGACGCGGTTTTAGGTCTTGTTGCAGCCGCGCGCCTTTATAACACAATGCCTGAAAACCCCGAAGGCGACTTAGCAAAGATTAAGTCCGCTGTTGTCTCTGAAAATACCCTTTCTGAAATTGCCCTTGAACTTTCAATTCCAGAAATGCTAGTGCTTGGTAAGGGCGAGGATCTTTCAGGAGGAAGAAAAAAAAAGGCTATACTTGCCGATGCAATGGAAGCGGTAATTGGAGCGCTTTATGTCGATTCAGGCTTTAAGGCGGCTGAAAGCTTTGTGCTTAAAATAATTGATAAGCGCATTGCCTTTATAGTGGAAAGTGGAAGCTGGCGCGACTTTAAGAGTATTTTGCAAGAATATGTGCAAAAAAACTATAAGACAATGCCTGTATACAAGGAAGAAGGAAGGTCGGGACCTGCGCACAACCAAGTGTTTTCAATTTCTGTGAATGTTCAAGGAAGGGTTTTCGGCCCTGCTTCGGGGAAAAACAAAAAGGAAGCAGAGCAAGCTGTTGCCGAAAAAGCATGCCTTGAAATGGGAATAGGCTAGACTTCTGATTAAGCTTTTAGTTTTCTAGCTTTTCGCAATACGACTTAGCGATTGCAACAAGCCTTTCCCTTGTGTTGCACTGAGGATCCGCTATAACAGTAGCCATAAGCTCCCTTAAAACAAGCCCCATTTTAGGTCCTTTCGGAATACCTGAGTCAATCAAGTCCTTACCGCTTACCGCTAAATCCTTTAAGGAAAGGGCAGCCTTTGCCTTAAGCTCCCTTTCAATCCTTTCCCTTAGCTCCCTGCTGTCAGGGCTTTCAGCTTCCCGCGCAATAAAAAGGGCTTCCTTGCTTTCAGGGTTTTTGGCGAAGGTGGCAGCGGAATCAGCTGCGCGAAGCTTGAACAAGTCGGGGATGTTTTCCACACCTGCCTTAACCATAAAGCGCCTAACAGCGGCGGAAGACCAACCGCTTTCATAGCGAAACATGTGGTTTGCAATTAAGCCAGAAACCGCCTTTACAGTTTTTCCAGGAAAGCGCAAGGCAGTAAGTATGCTTTCTGCCTTTTTTGCAGAAACGTTTTCATGATTATAAAACGTAAAGCGCATCTTTTCGCTGCTCCATTCGCTGCATTCAGGCTTTCCCACGTCGTGGAAAAGGGCTGCAAGCCTTACATTGAGATTATCCGGACTAGCAAGGTCGCAAGCATTAAGTAGATGATCAAGCACATCGTCCTTGTGAAAGCCCTTTTGCTCAACGCCGCGGCAACTGCTAAGCTCAGGTATAAACAGGGAAAGAATCCCTGTATTTTCCATTATGCGGAAGGCGATAGAGGGCTTTTCAGTTAAGAGCATCTTTATAAGCTCATCGCGCACGCG
>CAYYCW010000029.1:0-12650 GCA_964470435.1 uncultured Treponemataceae bacterium | reverse complement strand
TTTTTGTAAATTTCAGAACGCTCATTTTCAGGCATTTTCATAAGAGCGTCATAGGAAAGGCCGTCGTTTTCAAGCCACTTTTCTTCCCAGCCACTTGTTTGCGGGTTGTAGCGGGCTATGTATACAACGGGGTACATATCAAGGTCAAAAGCCACGAGATTCCTCCTTAAATTTTTTTGGAAAAAAGCTAACAACACATTCTAGTGATTAGCGCGCGGTTTGTAAATAATGAGGAAAATGCTACCTATTCGAAAGGGCAATATATGAAAGCTGGGAGCTTAGAACTTTGCACCTTCTTCAAAGATAAAAATTTAGCTGAAACAGCTTGATTCTTATTGCAGTACTAATTCTTTTGTGCTATTATAATTTGTGTCTGTGCTTTATGTTGTGGCTACGCCAATCGGCAACTTGGGCGACATTACCTTGCGCGCGCTGGAAACGCTTAAAGCTGCAGACATAGTGGCCTGTGAGGATACGCGCAGAACACTTGGGCTTTTAACGCATTTTGGCATTAAAAAGCCTCTTATTTCTTGCAGGGCAGGCAATGAAAAGCAGGCTGCAAGCCGGGTTGTAAGTCTTTTAGACAAGGGGAAAAGCGTAGCCTACGCAAGCGATGCGGGCACGCCTTCCCTAAGCGATCCAGGAGGCATAACGGTAAGGCAAGCGCGCGATGCGGGTCATGCTGTTGTTCCTATACCGGGCGCTTCGGCATTTGCGGCTATTGTAAGCGTTGCTGGGGGGATGGACAAGGCTATAATCTTTGAAGGCTTTTTGCCTCAAAGGCCTGGCCGCCGTGAAAGCAGGATCAATGAGCTTATGCGCGCGGAATGCGCCTTTGTGGTGTATGAATCGCCTTTTAGAATTGTGAAGTTGCTGAGCTCCATTGCCGAAAAGGATAGAGCGCGCAATGTTGTTGTTGGGAGGGAAATGACAAAGCTACACGAGGAAATTGTTTCAGGGAGCGCTGAATATGTTAAAAACCTCTTTTTGGAGCGTGACAAGGCAGTCGGGGAGTTTTCCGTATATGTTTCAGCAACGCGTTGTTCAAAAGCGCTTAATTGAAGCAAGTCTGTTTTCGATAATTAAACCAGAGATGAGGCAGGGGTGCAATAATGATTGATCGTCTTGGAGGCATTAATCCTCTTGAAAATCTTTCTAACACATCAAAATTACAAAAAACAAGGGATTTTGAAAAGCCTGATGCCATAAATATTTCGGAAGAAGCTAAAAGCCTTTCTGAAATATATTTTGCCATGGATGCTGTTCAAGCGGTCCCCGATATACGGGCGGACAAGGTGGCTGAGGTTTTGGAAAAAATCAAGGATCCTGAATATATTACCCAAAAAATTATAGACATTGTGGCTGACAGGTTTTTAAGCGAAAATGGGATTTAACCCACTCTTTTTTTCACGCATTTGTTTTTAAAACAGAGTAGAATATGGCTGACTTTTTTTTAAACATATCACCTTCAGTGGTTATTGGCTCTCATGTGCTTTCGCGCGTTGGCCATATTGTGCAGCGTTGCGCTGGTGAGCAGGCAAAGCGCTTTATGCTTGTAAGCGACCCTACATTAAAGGATACAGGCATGGAAGAGGCTGTGTTGCAAGCACTCAAGAAAAATGAGATTGAATTGATTCTTTTTAGCGACATGTCTGTATCTGATTCTGCTACTATCGCTAACGCGATTTCCCTTGCAAGGGGTGCTAAGGTTCAAGGAGTTATCTCCCTTGGCAGCGCTAACGCAGCGGCTATAGGAAGGGTAGTGGCGGCGCTTTATAGCGAGCAAGCTGACATATATGAGTATATTGAAGGCAAGCAGCCGCTTTCAAAGCCGTTACCGTTCATTGAGGTTCCTTCTATATATGCGGATCCTTTTATGTTTATGCACAAGACGCTTATTGCTGACTCTAAAAGCAAGAGGCTATCCTTAATAAAAATACAGGATACTGTTTGCAGCGCTGTTATTGTAGACCCAAATGTATACGCGCACATGCCTGCAAACACGCAGGCTGCAATGCTTTTTGAAGCGGCCGCCATTGCGTTTGAAGGCTATATTTCTACAAAGGCTAGTTTCTTGTCTGACGCGATTTTAAGAGAAGCTTTTAAGCTTGTGTTTTCAGCGCTTGACAATACTCAAGGGCAAGCGACAGGCGATTCAAAAGAAATACCAGCCCAAGGAGGCTGCATAGCTTCTTTGGGTGCTGCAATAAGCTCTCCTGGCGTTGTTACTGCGGTTGCAACTGCTTGCAGCGCGCGTTATGGGGTTTCTTCTGCGGTTGTTTCAGCTGTGCTTTTTCCCTTTCTTGTTGAAGACGCTTTTCGCTCAAGCGTAGAAAAGGCTAGAAACTTGGCAAAGATAATAACACCTAGCGTTGACGTAGCCAACACATGGACCGCAAGCGATTCAAACCTTGTTGTAGAAGAGATACGCAAAAGACTTAGCGCAACAGGCCTTCCTGTAAGACTTAAAGATGCAGGGCTTGAAATAGTGCAGCTTGCGGATGTTGTTGAAGATGCTTGCAAAATGGATTTTCTTAGTTACGCTCCTAGAAGCATGACTAGCGATGAGCTCTTTACTTTCATTAAGCAAGCTTTCTAAAGCGCAGCGCTCTGTTTTGTGTTGATATCCTGTGGAAAACCTTTCTTTTAGCAGCTTTTTCTTTTTTTTAGTTTGAAAAAATCCTTGTGCAAAGAGCTTTTCAAAAGCTTTAGCTTATTTTGCCTTGCAGTATTTTAATGTACTATAAGCAAATACATTTTATGTGTCTATGCCTTTACGCATAAAGGAGGGCACAGTGTTTTTTAGGTAAATGCAAAAACGCTTTCTTCTGGAAAACTATATGGGCGTATTAATGTGTGGAAACATTGTGCATAACTGTAAAAATCCTGTGGATTCTTTTTACTTAAAAAATTTTACACTCTTGTAAATGCTCCAACTGAATGATATGATTGATGCAGATGAAAAACACCATAATGTTGATTCCGGTTTTTTTCCTTAATCTCTTGATATGGGTTATTGTCTGCCCGTTTTTTTATTCTCTTTCTCAGGCTGAACTTTTCCAGGCGCTTGCAGACGGTAATTATGGATTGTTTTTTAACTCTGCAGCTGCAAACTTGTTTAATTTTTTCCCTACAGCAGCGGTGCTTGCCTTTTCCGCTGTTTTTGTTTTTATTGTGCGGCATAGGGCAGAAGGATGTGGCGGATTTTTTGTTTTTTTTGCCATGCTGATTTTTACATTTGCTGTTCTTGAACCTGCTTCAGTTAAGCTTAAATTAAATTTTGAACGCGCAAAGACAGTAGCTCAAGACACATATGTCGCGCCAAGTGTCGCTGATGGCTTAATACAAGAGCATGCTCCTGGCTCAAAAACTGTTATTTTTGAAAGCAGTAGCGGGCTTGGAGAAAGCGTGGTTGTCACTGCAGAAGCTTTCAGAAACGCTTCGCCTCATATTAATATGTACAGTGGTAGAAGCGCTAGCGATACAGAATTGGACTACGAGATATCTCAAAGGCTAGAAATGCCTTCTTTTTTAGAGCGGCTTTCACAGGATATAGAAGCGGTTCACGCTGTGCTTTCTAATGCGGCTTCAAGCTCCTTAGACGAGTACTTGTGGATAGGCGGAGCTTTTTTTGCGCTAATAGCTTCTTTTTTCTTTTTATGCACGCTTACAGACTGGAAACTCCTTAATATCGTAATTTACGCTATTGCACTTAGAGTGCTCTACAGGTTGTTTCCGCTTATTAATGTGGAAGGAATGCAAAACGCCACGCGCCGCTTTTTGCCTCAAGCTCTCTCTAACGCAGTCCGTTCTGCTCTACCTGCTCTTGGCGTTGCAGTTATTATTGCTATTGTAGGCTTTGCGTTTATTCTTCCACGATACCGAAAAAGAAATCCAGGGGGCGCAGAATCATGAACAGTGTCTTTAGGCGCGTTTTTCCTGTTGTTTTCCTTCATGTTGCAGTAGGCTTTATTGTGGCGCTTTTTATTTCACTGCGTGAAAATGCAGGCAGCGCTGTATTGCCGCCTTTTGCATCTGCCTTTAATATGCATAACGCATTTATTCGCTTTACAGGGTTTTTCCCTGCCCTTATAATTAGCGCTCTTCTTACAGGCTACGCGCTAACCTTTAGAACGCTTGTACCTGAAAAAGTTGGGCGCTGGTCTTCAAAGCTCCTTCCAGAGCTTAAGCGCGCCCTTATTTTTTCTCTTGTGCTCACTGGCGCTTACGTTATTCTTGCAGAAGGAGTAGTGCCTACCCTTAAAAATGAGCAACATGCCGCTATAATAAAAACAGATTCATACAACGATTATATGTCTATTTATAGGACTGAAAACACGGCTGGTAACTTGCAAGCAGCCCTTGCAAATGCAGAGGCAGCCCTTGCAATATGGAGGGAAAGCCCTGAAGCCGAAGAGGCGGCAGTAAGCGTCCGCATGAAAATTGCAGAATTTTACGGCATAGAATTAGAAGAAGCTGAAGTTGCCACTAACGCCATAAATACGGCAAATGCAACCTTGCCCTTTCCTGAAAGCGGCTATACCTCACACGAGCTTCTAGAAAAAGCTCAAAGATCTGCAGAAGATATTAATTTCTATAACGCTCACTACTATGCCGCCCTTTCTTGGCGTATAGCAGATCAAGACGCTCCGTATAAGGAATCTGCAATTAGCCTTGCTTCGGAAAGCTGGAGCCGCATAACAGAAGCGCTTGATGGAATACGTGCAGAACCTGAAAGGCGATATTATGAACGCAAGCTAAAAGGCTACAACTACATTCAAGAAGGCGACTTTCTTTCAGCGTATTATCATTTTCTTGACATGAGCAAAGATGAGGAAATCGCAGGTGCAGGAAGAGATCCTGATATAGCTAAATTTCTTGAGATTGCGCGGCAGGGACTTATGAATGCCTTTTTCTTTGTTGATGAAACAGAGAACCTTGGCCTTTTTGAAGAAACTGCAAGCATTTTCTTTACATTGCCAAATGGTGCTGGCGGCAGGGATGCTGTTTTTGCAGACGCTATTTCCCGAATGGACAAAGAAGGCAATGATTGCGCGTATTTAAGGAACTTTGAGCTTGCGCGATTTGACAGCAACAATCGCCTTTCTTTTCATATTGTAGCGCCATACGCGAAAATACTACCGATTAAAACGCTTGGCGGCGCGGAAATGTCGCAGGTTATACTTACATCGGTAAATAAAAACACAAACGATGTAAAAACAGATGCAGAGGTAATTGAGGGAAACTTTCCTCCTCAAAATTCGCTTTCAGATTCCATTTTAATTTTGGACATGCCGTATCAGGATATTAATATTTTAGTGAACGCATCTTCTGGGCCAAGCTTAATGACACTTCCTGAACTTATAACCTTTGCAAGGCGTTCTGAACACTACGGCTTACAAAACTCCGCCTATCTTGCAGAGTTTGTGCAGAGAGTGTCCTATCCTTTTGCGATTTTTGCTATTGCGATTTTTGCTATTACATGTGCATGGCAATTCCGCCTACGGAAAAATAGACCATTTAGCGCATGGTGGATTATCGTATTTCCCCTTATAACTATAGTGTGCATGTATGTAATTTTAGCTGCACGCTATGCACTTAATTTGTGCATAACGCTTGTTTCACTAAAGGCGCCTATGCTTGCAATACCATGTACCGCTATAATTATTATCCTTGCGCTTTTTGCAGCATCAGCGTATTTTTTTGCTCAGCGCTCAGATTAACTGTTTTGCATTTCCCGCCACCCTTCAGGGAGGGCAACGTTTTCAAGAGCAGTAGCTTCCTTAAAAAGGGGCGCAATGTCTTTTTCTAAAAAGCCTGCAATACCGCATCCAATTTTAGTTACGTAGAAAAAAAGCTCGCTGTGGGCGCGGGCAAACAGAATAAACTCATCAACATAAGGCGCAATTGTCTCTATTCCGCCTTGCATTGTAGGAATTGCATAGCTTTGGCCTTGAAGTCCGCTTCCCTTTCCCCAAACTGCGCCAAACTTTTTATACGCAAGGGCAGCCGCTCCCCCTGCATGCATGCCCGCAAGATTGCTTCCAAAGACAAAAATTTCTCCAGGCAAAAGATGCTCTATCTTTTCAGGAGTAATGGCATTTTTCGCTTCTCTCATGCTGGTGTTTTTTCAGGCACTTCCGCCTTAAGTTGCTCCTCACGCGCGGCGATGCAAAGCGCTTCAATTAGCTCATCAAGGTCGCCTTGCATCACGGCATCTAGCTTGTAAAGCGTAAGGCCGATCCTGTGGTCAGTAAGGCGATTTTGCGGAAAATTATATGTGCGTATCCGCTCAGAGCGGTCGCCGGACCCCACCTGGCTTTTGCGGTTTTCCGCGCGCTCGGCGTTCTTCTTAGCTTCTTCCATTTCAAAAAGGCGGGTACGTAAAACGCGCATAGCTTTTGCTTTGTTTTTAAGCTGGCTTTTTTCATCCTGCTGGATAACAACAATGCCTGTAGGAATGTGCGTAATGCGGACTGCGGAATCCGTTGTGTTTACGCACTGGCCGCCGGGACCGCCTGCCCGCATAACGTCAATGCGCAAGTCTTCTTGCCTAATATTCACCTCGGTTTCCTCTGCCTCTGGCAACACAGCAACCGTCGCGGCGCTTGTCTGAATGCGCCCAGCGGCTTCCGTTTGCGGCACGCGCTGCACCCTATGAACCCCAGACTCGTAGCGCAAGCTGCCGTAAACGTACTTTCCAGAAATTGAAACGGTAATCTCCTTGTAGCCGCCCAGCTCCGTCTCGTTCGCGCCCATTATCTCGTACTTCCAGCCCTTGCGTTCGGCGTAACGCGCGTACATCCTAAAAAGGTCTGCCGCAAATAGGGCAGCCTCCTCGCCGCCCGTGCCGCCACGTATTTCCATGATGATGTTCTTTTCTTCTAGCGGGTCTGGAGGAATTAAAAGCGTTTTAAGCCGCGTCTCGCTCATTTCAAGCTTTTCTTCTAGCGCGTGCTGCTCTTCCCGCGCCATTTCCTTTAGCTCCGCGTCGCTGCTCTCGCGCAAAAGCGCCTTCGCATCCTCAAGCTCTTGCTCCGTCTTAAGGTAAACAGAGTACTCTTCCATAAGAGCAGAAAGGTATGCGTGCTCGCGCATAACTTCTTTGTACTTTGCAGGATTTTTAACAAGAGCGGAATCCTGCACCTCCGACTCAACCTCGTTAAAGCGAATCCTTAGCCGCTCAAGACGTTCTTTCATAAAAAAGATAATAGCAAAAAGGGATAGGTTAGCCAACAGTTTATAGCCATTAGCTTGCAGCTTCTAGATTTTTTCAGATAGAGATTGAACAAGCAGCAAGCAACTACTTGTTCAAACACTATAAGCTGTTGACTGTGAGTTAATGGCCCAAATCTAGCAGATAACAGCTTCATAAAATCTATTTTTGCATTGTTTTTTACGCTTTAGCATTGACATTTTTTTTCAGGACAGTATACTCAATGCATACTTGCCGTTGTAGCTCAGTCGGTAGAGCAAAGGACTGAAAATCCTTGTGTCGACAGTTCGATTCTGTCCGACGGCATTTTGGAATATTGCCTTATAGGGATTAGCTTTTCATTCAGTTTTATAAGGGCTTAAAACGTGGAAGCTGTTGTTTTTCATACAGAAGAGTCTTCATCCTTTATTGAAAGCATTTGCGAACGCCTTGAAGAAAATTCTTGCAGGTATTCGCTTAAAAAAATTCCTGAAATGTCTTCAAAGACAATTCAAGAGCAGTTTTTGCCCCTACCCCAAGACGCGACCCACCTGATTTTTGTCTTTCCGCTTGGTGAGTTTAACTTTATGGGCGCTTATGTCTTTCTTTTTTTTGCAGGCTATTGCCTTGGCAAAAATATTAGGGCTGTTGCTGTAAACACACATTCAAATATGAGCATCCCTGCGCAGTTTAAGAGTGTGGCTAAGTTTATCAATATAAGCGAATTGCCTTCCTTACTTACGGAGGAGGCCAAGCGTATTGGGCTTGAAAAAACCTCCTCTGATGCAAAGCAAATGCTTCTTGGGATGGGAATTCCCTTCTTTTCTGAAAGTTTCTTCAAGGCTATAACGTCTTCAGATGAACATGTATGCGAACTCTTTTTGCAAGCAGGCTTTGATACTAACATGAAGGACATAGAGGGCAATCCGCCTTTGACTGTTGCTGTACGCGCTGGAAGCCTTGCCATTGTTGAAATGCTTCTTAGCAGCGGTGCTGACATTAACGCGCCTTCAGGGGATAGGGGATACTCTCCGCTTATGGATGCGGTGTATTCTAAAAAGCCTGAAATTGCCACCCTTTTGCTTGAGCGCGGTGCCAATCCAAATGTTGTGGGCTCTGACGCACAAACTGCCATTTGCATTGCTGCAGGACGCGGAGATATGGAGATGTGCAATTTGTTGATAAAGTACGAGGCTAATCCTACAATTCCCGACGCGCTTGGAATGACTGCTATGGGATATGCTAAGCTTTTCAAAAACGAGGAGCTTTGCTCGCTCTTTGGCGTGTCAGTTTCTTAGCCGTCCAGTGAAAAGAATTGCGTTTGCAGGCGGCGGGACAGGCGGGCATATTTTTCCGGGAATTGCTGTAGCGGAAGCGCTTGCAAGGGACGGCAGCTTTGAGCTTTTTTGGATTGCCTCATCTTCTGGCAGGGATCGCGAAATGGTTGAGGCCGCAGGGCTTAAAATTGAGTTTTACGGCGTGCCTTCGGGTAAACTTCGCCGCTACTTTAGCCTAAAAAACGTTGCAGACATTTTTAAGATTGCGGCGGGCTTTTTTTGCTCTCTCATCATTCTAACAAAAATAAGGCCTAGCGTTCTTTTTTCTAAAGGTGGCTTTGTAAGTGTTCCGCCCTGCTACGCCGCCAAAGTGTTGAAGATTCCTGTTATAACCCATGAAAGCGACTTTTCACCCGGCCTTGCAACAAAGCTAAACGCTAAGGTGGCTACCCGCATCCTCCTTACATACAACGAAAGCGCAGCCTTTTTTCCAAAAGCTTTAAAGGGCAAATGCGAGGTTACAGGAAACCCTGTGCGTAGCCGCTTCTTTGAAGCGTCAAAAGAGCGAGGCAAGGCGTTTTTAGGCATAAAGGAAGATGCCCTTGTGCTTTTAGCGCTTGGGGGAAGCACAGGTGCTGAAAGCGTTAATCGCTTGGTTCTTGCGTGCCTTAATGAGTTTTGCAGCCGCTTTATTGTTGTTCACCAAACGGGTGGGAAAACTAACGCCTTGCCTACAAAAGACCTTGCAGCTGCAAAGGAGATGAAAAAGCGGGGGCGCTACATTGACTTTAGCTTTATATCCGCAGAAATGCCTGATGTGCTTGCGGCAGCTGACTTAGTGATTTCGCGGGCGGGGGCAAGCGCTGTTTGGGAATGCGCTGCAGCAGGAAAACCCATGCTCCTTATTCCGCTAGAAAAGGGCTCATCCCGCGGCGACCAGATAGAAAACGCCGCTTGGTTTGAAAGAAGAGGCGCGGCTTTAGTCTTTTCCGAAAGCAGCGCAACAGCAGAAAAGCTAGCACAAGCTGTTTCTTCCATCTTTATAGGAGATGAGGGCGCGCGCAAGGTAGACGTAATGCGCAAGGCTATTGCTAGCTGCCCTAGTGCAGGAGGACAACGCAGCGCAGAGCGGATAGCTGAAATCCTTAAAAGTACGCCTCAGGAGTAGTGACATTGCCTAGCTTTACCACCTTTGACATTGTTATTCTTATTATAATAGCTTTATTTACTTTACGCTGCGCGGTGAAGGGCTTTACAGATGAGTTTTTTTCAAAGGCTGCTGTCATTTGCGGCTGTATTGCGGCCCTGCTTTTTTTCCGCGCTCTAGCTCCATTTGTTTTTCAAATAACGGGAAAGGTGTCCTTTGCGGCGCTTATAGCCTTTGTTGCAATTTTTTTTGTGGTGTATTTTGTTATAAAAATTGTGCAAGGCATTATAGCGGACATCTTTTTTAGCCTTTCCCTTACAAGCATTGACTGCGCCTTGGGCATTTTTTTAGGCCTTGTTGAAGGTCTTCTTGTAGCCATTGTTGTTACTGTCTTCCTTGTGCAGCAGCCCTTTTTTGACCCATCTTCTTTACTTGCGAGAAGCTTTTTTGCAGAGCTTTTTAGGCCATTTTTAGGCATTGACCTATTTAAAGCTGTACCTAATGTGATAAAAAAGCAAGTGTCATCGCTTGTGCCGTGAGGGAGCGTTGTGTTCAAAGGTGTAATTGCCCAAGATGCGGTTCAAGCTATCTTATCTGACATTATTTCAAGAACTTTTCCACAAGCTGCTTTATTTTCAGGACCTTCCTTTTCGGGAAAGCTCACCGCTGCTTTAGAAACCGCGCGCATCCTTTTATGCACTCAAAGGGGGGATGATGAGTGCGCGTGCCTCTCATGCGCGGCACATAGAGAGCTTAACTCGCCTGATACGCTGATTATGGGGTCTAGGAGCTTATCAGCGGAAATAAGGGCAACAGCATCATCCTTCCTTTCTTTTTCAGAGCCTGAGTTGCGCTCATCCTTTATAAGAGCTGTACGAAAACTGACAATTCGCTTTTCACCCGTATTTGCGGAAAGCGGCGATGCAAGGCGCTCAAAGGTTGTGCCGCTCCTTGAAAACATTAGCGAATCTATAGAAGAGCTTTCAAACCCTAATCTTGAGCGCACCATCCTTGAAAAAACTGTTGCAAAAATTGAAGATGCTGCTTGCAAGCTTGACGAGGGCTTTCTTTATTCTTCGCTTCCTGTAAGCGCTGTGCGCGGCGCTTCTTCCTGGCTTCATGTAAAGCCCTCAGGCAAGGCTAAGGTTCTAATTATTGAAGGAGCTGACACCATGCAAGAAGGCGCGAGGAACGCGCTCCTTAAAATACTTGAAGAGCCTCCAGAATCGGTGCATTTTATCCTGACAGCTGGGAAGAAGTCAGCTGTAATGCCTACAATACTTTCGCGCGTGAGAAACTATCCCTTTATAGAAAGAAGCGTGGAAGCCCAATGTGAAGTACTTAGCCGCGTTTTTAGGGCGCGCCCTGAAGCTGGAAAAACGATTTCTTCCTTTATAAATGAGTTTTTGCTTGTAAAGCCTTTGCAGATTGAAGAATGCGCGCGCCGCTTCCTTTTTGCGCTTTTTGATAGCTCATGTGACAATCTTTTAGAAATGCCTGCATTACGCTCATCTTTGGCGGGAAGAGCGGCGGCCATACCTGCAATTTCTGCAAAAGAACTTTCAGCCGCGTTAAATAGCTTTAAGCCCGCCGCTGTGTGGAACTTGTTTTTAGAGGCCTTGCTTAAGCTAATTCGCCGCGCAGTCCGAAACCCATATTTAGCGCCTAGGGAAACCGAGGTGCTTTGCAGGTGGGCTAGCTCGGTAAGGCAGGCGCGCGAGGGTGTCTTTGTCTTTAATCTTTCGCCTCAAGCTGCCCTTGAAAGGCTTGAACATGAATTAAGAACCTTCGCTGCGTAAAAAGAGAAGGAGCACCATGTTTAACAGCTTAGAGCTTAGCTCTTAACTCTAAATCTGTTATACTCAATCAAAACAGGAGGCGGTAAGCTTATGCGCAGTTTTATAAAACGCGCGCTAAAAAAGGCTAACAAGATGACCTTGGCGCAAATAAGGGAGGTGCTTTCCCTTTTTGAGGAAGAATACGGCATTCTAGCGGGCGCTCTTGATTCCCTTTCCATCGGCATTATCATTTGCGACGTGCCTGGCTCCGTTATTCAGCACAACAAGGCGGCAATTCACTGCTTTGCAGGCTGCCTTGCAGAAACTTCAGGCGAGCGGCCGGTGTGGGAATGCATCAAGAATGAAGAGATTTCTTCATTTATAAAGGATACAATACAAAACGAGGAAAACGCATTTGACCGCTTTTTTTGCATTCCCGTTGGCAACGCTAACATCTATCTTGACATTTCTGTAATGCCGCTTGTGCTAGAAAAGCGCGTTGCGGGCAGCATTATCACTGTAAAAAATATAACAGAGTCAAAAGAAGAAGAAATTAAAAACAGGCGCATGGAAAGCCTTGCAAGCCTTACAAGCCTTGCGGCTTCCGTCGCTCACGAGATTAAAAACCCGCTTGCCTCCATTAGCATTTATGTGCAGCTGCTACGGAAGAAGCTAATGGCGGCAGATTCAGCCTTTGCTGTGGACGAGGGCGTCAAGAAGTCGCTCGATGTAATCTCTTCGGAGATTGAGCGGCTAAACAAGACGATTGTCAATTTTCTTATGGCGGTGCGGCCAGTGCGCCTTGACGCGGAGCCGCTTTGCATAAACAGCGTTGTCGAGGACTTTGCAAGCCTTGTGGGGGAGGAGCTAAAGGCGAAGAACATCGCGCTTAGCCTTGACCTTGCGGATGGCCTTCCCATGATTTCGGGCGATGCGGAGAAGTTGCGGCAGGTGTTCCTCAATTTTGTAAAGAACGCCCAAGACGCTATCGAGGCCAATGCCGCGCTTTTGCCCGAAGGGGAGGGGCGCATTGCCATAAGGACCAAGGCGGAGGATGATGCGGTAATCGTGCAAATTGAGGACAACGGCGCAGGGATAAGCGACGAGGACTTGCCGCGCATCTTTGAGCCTTACTACACGACAAAGGCGGACGGGACGGGGCTCGGCCTTCCCATCGCCTACAAGATTATAAAGGAGCACGGCGGGGACATTCAGGTGTGCTCATTTGTGGGGGAGGGCACTTGCTTTACGTT
>CAYYCW010000028.1:0-12669 GCA_964470435.1 uncultured Treponemataceae bacterium | reverse complement strand
CAAAGCCGTCCATCTCCACAAGCATTTGGTTAAGCGTCTGCTCCCTCTCGTCGTGGCCGCCGCCGTAACCTAAGCCGCGCGTGCGACCTACAGCATCAAGCTCATCTATAAAAATAATGCAAGGAGAGTTTTTCCTAGCTTGCTCAAAAAGGTCGCGAACGCGGCTTGCGCCCACGCCCACAAACATTTCCACAAAGTCGCTGCCAGAAATAGAAAAATACGCGACACCCGCCTCGCCCGCTACAGCGCGCGCCATAAGCGTTTTGCCCGTTCCAGGCATTCCCACAAGAAGAACGCCCTTTGGAATGCGTGCGCCCATCTTTACGTACTTGTCAGGGTTTTTAAGAAAGTCCACAACTTCTTCAAGCTCATTCTTGGCTTCCTTTTGGCCTGCAACGTCCGCAAAGGTTACCTTTTTCTTTCCCTCATACTTGCGTGCGCGGCTTGTGCCAAACTGAAAGGCAGAATTATTGCCACGCATTTGGCGAATCATAAGAACAAGAACAAGAATAAACAAAAGAGTGGGCGCGAATTGAAGTATCATTAAAAACGGGGAAACTTCCCGCGCCACTCCTCGTATGCGCACATTGTGCTCAGCGAGGAGTGCAAGAAGGTCAGGGTCATCATACGGTATTTGGGTGTAAAAAAAGCCGTCCTCGTTATACACGCCGCGCAAAACCCCGCGTATTCGCTCATGACCTGAAATTTCTACAGATTCAATTTGATTTTGTCTAACCCTGGAAAGAAATTCAGTGTAGGAAAACTCAATTCCCTGCCTGCGGCCGCTCCTTGGAAAAAAAAGGATAAAAAGCAAAACTATAGAAATAAGCAAAAAAAAGAATCCCAGACGGCCAACCTTTTTCTCAGGCTTGTTTCCGCCGCCTGCATTTCTATTAAAGTCTAGATTGTTGTTGTTCTTGGCCATAAACCCTCGTTTTGCATCTCGGCTGCAAAGTCCAAAAAACCTAAACTTGAGCCGAGAATGGCGGAAATTCCGTGCGCCGTTTCTAAAACAGGAACGCAGTCCCGCAAAAATGAAGGAACGCCCCACTCGCTAAAAAGCTCTTTAAGGCTTTTGCGCATTCCATTTTTTCCTATAATAAAGTCGCTTGCAACCCTCGACCTTATTACAATGGGAGGCTTAAAAAGCATTTGCCCCAAAGCGCCTTTAACAGCAAGCAAGCCGCCGTTTCCTGCCTTAAGCACCCTTATTTCTCCAAATGGAAGAGGCACACTGCACTCCCCACGCACAATAATAAGATACCCCTTTTTGCGCTTGTATACAATATCGCGACCAAAAAAAAGAAGTTTTCCGCCTCTTTCAAAAAAAACGCCTGCGCCGTTTACCTTACCGTAATCTGAATAAACCATCTGGCGCAAAAGCCTGTATGGAACGCGGCCTTCCATTCCAAGAAGAGCCGCCCCCTTGTAAAGAAAACGCAAGCGAAGCGCAGGCAAAAGTGCTTTATATTCATCTGCAGAGCAAACAAGAAGGCTATTACCTGAGTCTGGCAAAAAAGGCTTCCATTCAGGAAGAGGCAAGCTTTCAATCGCCTTTAAGTCCATTGCGGACTTTTCGGCACCTGCAAGCGCAGCCTTTCTCCAGCCGGCAAAGTTTTTATCAAGAAAGGGAAAAAGATTGAGCCTTATATTATTTCGCAAAAAGCGTGTGTCAGAGTTTGAGCTATCCTCGCGCCAAGAGATGCCTGCGCTTTTTAGAAAGGAGCGCACCTCTTCCGCATAAAAGGCAAGCATTGGCCGGAAAATCAGGCTGCCTTCGCCGAAATCCCTTAATGGCAGGATACCAGCGCTTTGAACAGCGCCTGCCCCTTGGATGAAGCGCATTAAAAGGGTTTCAAGCTGATCGGATGCTGTGTGGGCTGTCATTATACAAGAAGCCCTCCATTCCAGGCGCAAGCTTTCTAGCGCCTGATAGCGCAAAAAGCGGGCAGCCTCTTCAAGCCCCATCTTGCGCCTTAAAGCTTCTTCTTTGACGGCGCCCGCTTCAAGGTCAACCCTAAAGCACTTGACAGGCGGGTTAAACGAGGCGCAAAGTGATTCTACAAAATCCGCATCTTTTGCGCCCTCTTCATTAGCGCGAAGCCTGTGGTTTACAGTAGCAGCTGCAATGGAAAGGTCTAGCTCCTCGCCAATGGATTGAAGGAGCGTTATAAGAAAAACAGAGTCCGCGCCGCCGGAAACCGCCACCAGAACGCGGCTATTACCTAAAATAGCCTTATTTTCATCTAAAAAAGAAGCAATTGCCTCCCTAAACCTTTCCCTAATGGAAGCCATTAAGCCCCAGAAGCTTCTCTTTCTCCCTCGCTGCTTGCACGAGTGTCCCGAACAGACGCTACGGGAGCGTCAAGCTCTGTAAGAATCTTCACCCCTGTGCCTAGAGCGAGGTCCTTTACAAGGATTGATTCTCCCAGACCAAGGCTTGTAACATCAACTGTAACGCGCTCAGGCAAGTCATTTGGAAGGCATTCAATTTCAATTTCAGAAATTCCTGTTTCAAGAGCCCCGCCCAGCCTTACAGACTCAGGGGCGCCTGTAACCTTTACGCGCATTTTAGTCCTTATTGACTTGCCAGGGTCAACCTCGTAAAAATCAACGTGGCGCACAGTATCAGTTATAATGTCATGCTGAAAGTCCTTGACAAAGGCTAGCGCCTTGCGCCCGCTGTCAAGCTTAATATCAAGTGTAGTGGTTTTTGTCATTACGCGGAAAATCTTATTAAACTCGCTTTCTGAAACATCTATTGGCGTCGACTCACCCCTTTCGTCATACATAATCGCTGGCAACCGCCCCTGCGCCCTAAGCCGCCTTGCAGCGCCCTTTCCCTTATCTTCGCGAACGCGGGCATCGAGCACCTTCCTTTCCATTTTTAAACTCCTCTAGTAAAAAAACATTTTTGAGCGTTTATATCACATGGCGAAAAAAAAAGCAACGGGAATAGCTGTTAGCAATACACCTTTAATACAACCCTTGTCTCACGCCCAAAACTAATATACTCTTCTGCCATGCCAAACAGCACATACACGCTTACCGTTTCTTGCAAGGACAAAAGCGGCCTTATTGCTGCCATAACAGGCTGCATTGCAAGCGCAGGCGGAAATATCCTTAACCTCGCGCAGCACACAGCAGTTGATGTCGGGATGTTCTTTTGCCGCATTTCTTTTGCGTGCTCAAGCGGCTTTGAGTTTTCGGAAGAAGATTTTAAGCTGAGCTTTTCCAATATCGCGGAAAAATACAGTCTAAGCTGGCAGCTTTTTAACAATGCTGTAAAAAAGCGGGTGGCTGTACTTGTTTCAAAGACAAGCCACTGCCTTTACGAAATTCTTCTAAAGCACGCGGATGGCTATCTTGACTGCGATATTCCTGTAGTCATTTCTAACCATCCCGACCTTGCGAATATTGCAACATCGTTCCATGTTCCGTTTTACCAAGTTGACCCTGCCAAAGGCAAGGAAGCTTATGAAGAAGACTTAAACCAGATTTTGGAAGAGTATAAGGTTGACCTTGTGGCACTTGCCCGCTATATGCAAATTTTAAGCGGCCCCTTTTGCCGCAAGTGGGAGCACAGGGTAATCAATATCCATCACGGTTTTTTGCCAGCCTTTCAGGGTGCAAAGCCCTATCACCGAGCATGGAAAAAGGGCGTAAAAATCATCGGCGCAACAGGGCATTTTGCCACAGAAGACTTGGACGAGGGGCCCATAATCTTCCAGGATGTGATACGGGTAAGCGACACGCATTCAATTGAGGAGTTTATTGACCTTGGCAAGGATGTGGAGCGCCGCGTTTTTGTAGAAGCAGTGCGAAGATACCTAAACCACGCGATTTTCATCCATGAGGGGCGCACTTTCGTGATTGAATAAACTTAATTTAGCTCGAATCCTCAATATAAATTACTCAGAAAATCCAGTACCATTGGCTCTTCTTGCAAATAAGATCCTTGACAAAAAAAGCTGGTAAGGTAAAAATACAAATATGAAACGGAAACATGTTTGGATTAGCGCGTCCTTTTTTTCTGCCATGCTTCTTCTCTTTTTTATGGCGGTTCCTGCGCTTTTTGCTTCAGGGACTAGCCAGGCTGAAGGTAGGCAAGCTAGCGCATCAAGGTACTTGCAACTTTTTGAATATGTTTTTACATATGTTCAGTCTCACTATGTTGACGAGACAGACCCGAAAGTGCTTTATGAAGGCGCCCTGAAGGGAATGCTTGAATCCCTTGAAGACCCCTACACAGCCTATGTTGACAGCGAAAGCGCTATGCGCACAAGCCTTTCTGATACAACTCAAGGCGCTTTTGGCGGTGTGGGGCTTTCCATCACAAAGTCTTCCATATCTACTGCCGAAAATCCTGCGTACGTTGAAGTGGCTTCTCCTATTGAAGGGACGCCGGGTGCACTTTCTGGCATTTTGCCTGGCGACTTGATTATTGAAATAGACGGCACGAACACATCTGAAATTACAATGGAAGAGGTTCTAGCCATTTTAAGAGGGCCTGCGGGCACTGATGTTACTGTTTTAATACGGCGCGGCAAGGCGATAGAGTTTCCTGTTACAATCACAAGGGCAATTATTGAGGTTCCTACCGTTAAGTATCAGATGATGGACAGCGGTATAGCCTACCTCCGTATTGTTGAGTTCACGCCGCGCACGCCGGACAAGGTGCAAGAGGCTCTTGATTGTTTTGCACGACGGGGCTCAAGGGGGATTATAATAGACTTGCGCAATAATCCCGGCGGCCTTATTTCTAGCGTTGTAAGCGTTGCAGATAAATTTATAGAAAGCGGAACTATTGTGTCCACGCGATCGCGTATTCCTTTTGAAAACCGCAACTTTACGGCAACGCCTTCTGCAACCACTGTAAACTCAAGCATGCCTATTGTGGTTCTTATAAACAAGGGTTCGGCAAGCGCTTCTGAAATTCTTGCCGGTGCTCTTAAAGACCACAAGAAAGCCTATCTTGTAGGCGAAACTACTTACGGGAAGGGCTCTGTTCAGCAGGTTCTTGACCTTCTAAATGATGACATGATGAAGCTCACTGTGGCGCGCTACTATACTCCAAGCGGGGCTAATATTGATAAGCAGGGTATTCCTCCTGACCACGAAGTTTCTTTCCATCAGCTTACAGAAGATGAAGAAAAGGCGCTTTCCGATCTTCTTAACACAACGGAAATTGCAGACTTTGTGGAAGCTAATCCTAATATGACAGCCCAGAGCGCTGATGCCTTTGCAAAGCAGCTCTATGCAAAATATCCTGTTTATCTTCCCATGCTAAAGCGACTTGTGATGCAAGAGTATTACCGCACGCATACAGCGCCTCTTTATGACCTTGAATACGATGTGCAGCTAAGGGAGGCGGTAAGGCTTCTCCAGGGAGGCAGGGTGCAAAGTTTAATTGCTTCTACAAAAACAGTTATGGAAATTCAAAATGAAAGCCCTAACGAAAGAAAATAATGAAGCAGTTTGTCTCTCAAGAATTTCCATGTCCAGATGGAACACTTAAGGTTTCTGGCAGGGGATTTCACTACATTGCAGAGGTTCGTAGGGAAAAAGAGGGCTCTGTTATTCATGTAAGGTTGCCTGACGGCGTTTTTTGCCCGTTTAGGATTGAGCGCGTGGATCGCGCATCAAAAGCCCTTTTTTTGGTTTCTGCTGGGCAAGCCCAAGTTGATGAGCTTGCTCAGCTTCCGCGCCTTATTCTTTTTCAGTGGATACTAAAAAGTCATGCTATGGATTTGGTGGTAAGGCAAGCTGCAGAAGTGGGAGTCTCAGTTCTTGTGCCCGTTGCAGGTATGCGTTGTGTGCCACGTGCAAGGCTTGGGGAAAGGGTTGATCGCTGGCAGCGCATTGTAAAAGAAGCTATGCAGCAAAGCGGTTCAGGAATTAAAACCGAAGTTGCTGAAGTTATAAGCGCGGATGCTGTGCCAAAAGCATTAGAAAAGGCAGGCGGGACAAGCGGTTTTCTTTTAATTATGCTGGATGAGCTTTTAGGAAGCGGGAAAACTGTGCATGAATGTGTTTGCGCACTAAAAGACGCAAGCGGTTTTTGTCAAGTAGCCTTAGCTGTAGGTCCTGAAGGCGGAATGACAGCGGAAGAGCGGGAATTGCTTGCTGTGTACGGCTTTCAAGGGGTTCACTTTAACACAAATATTCTTCGCGCTGAAACAGCGGCCCTTTACGGACTTGCGGCTGTGCAAAGCGCAATAATGGAGAAGGAAAAGTGGCGGCTGAACGCATAAAGTTCTTAGGTCTTTTTCTTGATATAGTAAAGCCTGAAGAAATAGATGAAGTTATTTTTGATCTGGCCAGTGAAAAAAGCAGGCGGCCAAAGCAAATTATGCTTGTAACACTGTGGGATATCCTTAAGGCAAAGCGCAATAAGGAATTTCGCGCAATGCTTGAATCTGCCTCTCTTGTGATTCCTACATCTAAGTCGCTGATTAGCGGCGCTGCCTTCCTAAAAAAACAGTTGCCCGTGCGCTATGATTCTTTTAGCTTTATTGTTTCCGTTATGGGCGTGCTTGAAAAATACCTTAAGTCATTTTACATATTGGGCGGCAAAAACAAGAGCTTGCAGCGAGCGGAAAAGAATATTCGCGACACATTCCCTAAGTTACAGCTTTTAGGGCGAATTCCAGGGTATTATGCCTCGGATATGGAGCAAAACATTAAAACGGCAATTGTAAAATCAGAGCCTTCGCTTGTGCTTATAGGGCCAGGTGTGCCTGGAAATCAAACTTGGATTTTTAAGAACAGGAATGAGCTTTGCGGTAGCATTTTTTTATGGGATGCTTCTATTATAGACATTTTTGCTGAACAAAAAAAGCGCATTTCGCCTGCCCTTTTTAATGCAGGCCTTGAATATCTACCTGAAATACTAAAAAATCCACTGCGCGTTTTTATGGTTTTTAAGTATTTATGGTATATGATTTTGCTTTTAGTTTACCGCATAAAAGAAAAAAACACAGAAAGTTAAGTCTTGATGATGTTTTCTCGTTATTAGAATTCATTGAGGGAAAATGTTAAAAATTTTCTTAAGCCTAGCCATGAGGGATGGCGATTTTTATAAAGGCATTATTTTTACGGGTTAAAAAAGAGCAAGTTCTTGACTATTCGCAAAAAGCGTATAAACTATAGCCTATGAGCGACTACCTTGACATTAACAATGAAGAGCTTCTGAAGGATTTTTTTAGCGAGGCTGAGCAGCAAGTTGATATGCTCGAAAGTAATATCCTTGTAATAGAAAATGATCCTGAAAACCATGAAGCAATAGATGAAATTTTCCGCGCTGCTCATACTCTTAAAGGTGGTTCTGCTACAGTAGAAATGAATGAGCTTGCGGAGTTTACTCACAAGGTAGAAGACCTTTTGGATGCAATCCGCTCTGGTTCTGTTAAGGTATCAGCGGAGGTTGTGGATCTCCTTTTGCGCGCTCTTGATATTATAAAGGCTATGCTTGCCGCAAGGTCAGAAGGCAGCGTTTATAGCGAAGACGTTTCTGTCATTGTTGAGGAACTTGAAGGTCTTATTCCTAACACACAGAAGCCTGCAAAAAAAGCGCCTCTCTCAAGCAAAGCTCTGCCATCTTCCCATTCTGGCATGAGGCCTTCCACATCGCTGCATTCTCAGGGGTTGCGTGTTGTTTCCCCCAGTTCTGACACTCTGCCGGCTTTAACGGCTTCTGACTTGAATGCCCTTTCCATGCCGTTTACTGAATATGAGATTTTTGAACTTAGGGATGCTGTTCCTAGGGGAGAGACTGCCTATGTTGTAAAGGTTGTTTTTGATGAAAGCAACGTTATGAATACTGTGGGCGGCATTCAGGTTTTTGCAGCGCTTAAGCAACATGCTCAGATTTTAAGGACAATTCCTGATTTTGATGAATTATATGCGGATCAATTTCATGAAACAGTTTACTATTTTGTTTCGACAGATGTTTCTGCAGATATTCTACAAAAAACAGCCTCTATAGACGATGTTACGCTTTCTACTGATATTAAAGTTATGGACTTTGCAGTCCTTGCTGAATCCATGGGCGTGCCTGAGCTTTCGGAAGAGGTTAGCGATCTTTCAAGCAAGAACGAAACGCTTTTAGCGCAGGTACCTGAAGAAGGTGAGCCGGACGAACAGCAGTCTTATGCAGAGGGAGAGCAGGTTGCGTCTGAAGCTAATGCTGAAAAAGGAGTTGTGCAGCAGCAGGTGGCTGCGCCTAAAAAGAATGTAGCGCCAGGGTCAATTCTTCGTGTAGATTCTCGCAGGATTGACTATCTTATGAATCTTGTAAGTGAAACTGTAATTGTAAAGGCTTCTTTTAACCAGTCGTCTACACAGTTTTCGCAGCTCTTTGCAGAATTTCAACAAAATGAAGTTGCGTACCGCGAAAAAGTGCGCGGGCTAATTGATCAATTACCTAATCTTGTTGCTGAACTTCAAGAAGGCTATAGCGCTAAAGATTTAAAACGCCGACTTAATGAAGAATATGCGTCACTTTTTGAGCTTTTTTCAAACTATTCTTCATCGATGAAGGTTGCTATTAATCGCTATCGTTCAGCTTCACAAAACTTGGGAAGGATTGCAGGTGAACTTCAGGAAGGCGTAATGAAAATTAGAATGGTTCCTATAAACCAGATTTTTAACCGCTTTCCGCGTGTTGTGCGTGATCTTTCACGAGAACTTAACAAGAAAATAAATTTGGCTATTGAAGGTGAAGACACGGAACTTGACAAGTCTGTGGTTGAAGATTTGATTGATCCAATTATGCATTGTGTTAGGAATAGTATTGATCATGGCATAGAAGTCCCGGAGGATAGGCTTAAAAACGGAAAGTCTGATACTGGAACAATTCTCCTTAAGGCAGGTAATGAAGGTAACTTAATTGTTATAGAAATTGCTGATGACGGAAAGGGCATTGATATCGATGCAGTTAAGAACACTGCTGTAAAGCGCGGAATTATTCATCCAGGCAAAATGCTTACGGATACTGAAGCTTATCAGCTTATTTTTGCGCCAGGGTTTTCCACGTCAGCAAAGGTGTCTAATATATCTGGTCGTGGCGTGGGACTTGATGTTGTTAGGTCATCGATAGAAAAACTTAATGGCTCAATCACGCTCTTTTCAAAGCCTGGGGAAGGTTCGCGTTTTATAATACGTTTGCCACTTACTCTTGCTATCATTCAGGGTCTTTTGGTTCGTGTGGACAAGGAAGTTTATTCAATACCTATAGCTTCTGTGATTGAAAGTCAGCGCATAGAAAAAGAAGACATTAAAATGATTGATACTCATGAGGTGCTTAATGTTCGAGAAGAAGTTATAAGCCTTTTGCGTCTAAATCGCCTTTTTGGATTGCATAGCGCTGAACAATCGAAATACGCCTATGTTGTAATTGTTGGCACAGCTGAAAAAAAAGTAGGGCTTATGGTTGATTCTCTGATCGGTGAAGAAGACGTGGTAATTAAGCCTCTCAGAGATCACTTTACAAATTCGCCTGGAATTGCTGGCGCATCAATACTTGGAGATGGATCTGTTTCCCTTATTATTGACGTAAGCCAACTTTTAGACTTAGGGCTTAAGCAGGGTGCGCGAGCGCGTATGCAGCATAATGCCCTGTAAAATATCAGGAGAAAAAATGGAAAACGCGTCTATTGAAGAAGCTGGCACTATACAGATGGAAAGCTCTGTTGAGAGCGAAAGAGGGAAAGCAGTTGCTGGTGATTGCAGGATCGTTACCTTTTTTCTTGCAGGAAAGGGGTATGCCTTTGACATAATGCATGTAAAGGAAATTGTAAAAGCAGAGCATTTTACCTTTGTGCCGAACACTGCCCCGTTTGTGCTTGGCGTATATAATCTACGCGGTGATATTATTCCAATTATCGATTTACGCCTATTTTTTAATCTGTCTGTTGCAGAGAAGCGCTCGGACTCGCTTGAAAACATGATCGTTCTTACAATTGATGATCAAAATTACGGTGTAGTTGTGGATAATATAAGTAAGGTTGCAAGCATTTTTTCAAGCACAATACAGCAGCCACACCCTATTTTTGGTGATATCAATATACGATATATTCAGGGTGTAGTGGAAAACCAAGGCAGGCTCTATGTACTTCTTGATGCTGATACTATTTTTAGGCAAAAAGAGCTTAATGATGAACATGATGTATCCATAAGCCGTAAAGTTTTTGTAGAACCGCAGGAGAAAGTTTCTAGAGTTTCGGAAGCTGAAAACTCAGATCTTGACGTAGGTAAAAGTTCAGTTCAAGATGAAGTGGTGCCTTCGTTTTCTGCGGAACAAGAGCTTTCTTTTATACGAGATTCCCTTGTAGCTCTTTCTCGGTTCTATGCCTCTCAGGTAAATGAGAATTGGATAAAAGAAAGATTTGAGCAATGGCGTTCGATTAGAGGAGATGAGAATCTACAGCTTCATACACCTGCAGACGCAGAGCTTTTTCTTTCTACTTTTCGCTCTCCATGCACAGATATACTCTGGTCTGATAGCTATTTAGATGATGTTTCTTCTCTTTTGCCTGATAATTCTTCAAGGCAGATTAATGTGTGGAATATTGGTTGCGGCAAGGGATTTGAGGCTTATTCCATAGCGGTTATGATGAAAGAGCGTTATCCAAATGCTCGCATAAGGGTGTATGCTCATGATATGGATTTGCTTTCAATTTCTTCTGCTCCACTTCTCACAATCCCAGGTATTGATGTGCCTAGCATTATGAAATCATATATTACGCAAAATGTAGCGGGTGAGCATGTTTTTACACAGGAAATAAAAGATATGATTCTGTTTGAATATCACGATTGCTCACATCAAAACTCCCTTGCAGCTATTGATTTTGTGGTTTGCCGTGATGTTCTTTCGTTTATGGACTCTAAAAAGCAGTCTTCTATTATTTATGATATTTCAGAAAATCTTAAAGCTGGAGGCGTTGTGCTTTTGGGTGCAAACGAGTCTATGCCTAAAAATGCAGGCTGGATAAAGAAAATCAAGGGAAGTGTTTCTGTTTTCACAAGAGAATAAATGCCTGGAATGCCGGGTGCAAATATAAGGAGTAAAATTATATGCGCGTTGAGTATATTAACCCATTTGTTGAGTCAGCGTATAGCATTCTCCAAGAAGTTTTAGAGGATGATGTCAAGCGCGGTGAACTTTATCTTAAATCCACATCAATGCCTACAATGGGTGTAGCTGCTTTTGTAGGCCTTGCAGGCGATGTTGCTGGTCGCGTTGTTTTTGATATGGACACGCCTTCAGCAATTAAAATTGCAGGTAGAATGAATAATGAGGAATTTACAGCATTTGATGATATGGCAAGGGCTACCATTACAGAGCTTGCTAATTTAATTACAGCTAAGGCGGTGACAAAGCTTTTTGATCTTGGCTTTCGCTTTGATTTAACGCCGCCATCGATTATTTCAGGGAATAACCTTGAAATAACCGACTACAATATCGAGGCTTTGATTGTACCAATCGAAACGAGTTTTGGTTGTATTGAGGTAAATGTTGCCATCAAAGAAAGAAATGAATAGAACAGCGGAGGAGCAAATATGATTTCAAAGCAGGATTTTCCATCAATTAACGAAAGGCCGCCAGTAGGGCTTCGTCCTGACGGAACGCCATATAAGGTCTTGGTGGTAGATGATTCTATTTTTGTTACCAAGCAGCTTGGTCAAATTTTGACAAGCGAGGGTTACGAGATTGTAGCAACAGCACTTGATGGCCTTGAAGGCGTTGAAAAGTACAAGGAAATTGCGCCTAACGTGGATCTTGTTACAATGGACATAACTATGCCGAAAATGGATGGACTTGCGGCACTAGAAAACATTATGGCTTTTGACAAGAATGCCAAGGTTGTAATGATAAGTGCACTAGGAAAGGAAGATCTAGTTAAGCAGTGTCTTCTTCTTGGCGCTAAAAATTACATTGTAAAGCCATTAGATCGCAAGAAAGTTCTAGAGCGCATAGCCACTGTTTTAGATGGCTAATTTTATTATTTTTAAGATGCGGCAGTATACTGCTGGATGCTAGCCGCTTCTTAAAAGTATTTCTATAGCATATTCAGTCTCGTTGCAAAAGCAAGTTTTTTGTTTTGTTGAGTGTATCTGTTTGATTTTGTAGATATGATGTAGTATATGTCGTGGCGGATATGTGTATAGTTGCTGAATATCTATATACAATATTATAACATTATCCTTTTTTCATGTAGTGCGTATATAGGGTTGCGTCAAGATGTCACTCCAAATAGCAGGGAATTAGTACGTCTGCTGAAAACAATGAGCGTGCTTTTGGTAGGTGAGGAAATTTCTATCTAGATATTTGATAGCAGAAAAGTGTTTCCACTAAATGACGCAATTTATATTGCTACTTGCCATATTACAGTTGCTCTTTTGGGCTTACCTGGGCGGCTAGCGCTTTCTATCTACTGGAAACATATATGCCTAAATACTTCTAGTAAAAATCGCATTAATTAGAAGTGGCAGAGTAAAGTTTTATAAGGTCTTAAATTTTCAACTCTTTTTGAAAGTAATACTAAGCAGAATGCTTACAAGTTAGTAGCTTGTATCATCCCAGTAGGCAAGATATGTGTTTATAAAGATGCAGTCCCTACGGGAATCGAACCCGTCTTTAAAGATTGAGAATCTTTTGTCCTAACC
>CAYYCW010000027.1:0-12867 GCA_964470435.1 uncultured Treponemataceae bacterium | reverse complement strand
CTTTAATCCTTTAATCCTGTCCAGTTAACAGTTGACAGAGTATGGGGTAAGGCAAGGAGAGTTTTAGGCGAAAAGGCGGCGTGGCTAGAAGGAGCTTAAGGACATCCTCCAAAATTTTTTTAAGGAGGTGTTTCAAATGAAGGTAACACAAAAGTTTGGTTAGCGCTTTTGGCGGCGCTTGTTTTGGTTTTTGCGGGCGCGTGTTCTGGCGACACGAATAATAATGCAGACAACATGTCCGACTCAGTCGGCATTTCCGCATCTGATCTTGCCAGCACAACATGGAAAGCCACTGGTTCTGGCTTCAAAGAGTACAGACTTGAGTTTAATGATAGTGATGGCCTGAATGTTAAATATACCCAGTCGGGCGAGGGCAGTAAAGAAGGCATCCTTAGCGACTGCACATACAGCGTAAGCGACCCAATAATCACCATAACAGACAGCAGTAGCAACACCCTGACATTGCGCGCTACCAGCTATAACGGCAGCACGCTCACTGTTGTTGTAGATTCCGTAACAGAAGGAAGTTTCGGCATATCAGCTGGCACAACATTGACGTTTAACAAGCAATCGTAGTAACAGGATTGTAGCTAAGCAGGCGGCTGGGCGTCCAGCCGCCTTTTTTGCTTTTTAGCTAAAAAACTACTAGATTCTGCCTGAACCGCCGCACGTAGGGCAGGTTATGGTGACTGGTCCAACAGTTACTATTGAACCTGTACCATTGCACGTTGAGCATGGCTCGCTGCAGGAGGCGACAAGGAAAAGTGCTAGAGCTATAAAAAGGGACATTGCAATTCTGATCGTATTTTTCACACAATCCTCCTTTGGAGTTAATAGTTTTTAGTTTACAGTTTTGAGTACTGGGGTTTAACAAGAAGCTTTCTTGCAGAGCTCTCCTTGCCTTGCCCCAAAATTTCAAGCTTTTAACTTCTAACTATAAACTGCCTCCTTGCTTTACACAAGAACTTCTAACTTCTAACTATCTCCCAGCTATTCCCCCTTGAGAAAACCGCGCGGCAGTGATACTCTTGCTTTCATGCCTTCAGGGAACATAATGACAATTTCCGAGCTTACATCCTGCATTAAGGAGCTTCTTGAAGGAGCCTTCCCTGTGGTGGAGGCGGAGGGCGAAATTTCAAACCTGAGGCCCGCGTCGTCGGGGCACTTGTATTTTACGCTAAAAGACAGCACAAGCGCGATTTCCGCTGTTATGTTCAAAGGCAAGTCTAGATTTCTTGCCTTTGAGCCTAAAAATGGGGACATGGTGCGCGTTGCAGGCAGCCTTTCTGTTTACGGTGCGCGCGGCACTTACCAAATTGTGGTTGACGCTATGGAGCCTTCGGGCGAGGGCGCAATCCTTAAAATGCTTGAAGAGCGTAAGCGCCTCCTTGCGGCAGAAGGGCTTTTTGACCAAGACAAAAAGCAAAAGCCCGCGATGTTTCCGCGCTCTGTTGCTGTAATTACAAGCCCGACGGGCGCTGCCGTGCGCGATATTTTGCAAGTGCTTTCACGAAGAAACCCTGCCGCCTCAATTATAATACTGCCCGCCAAGGTGCAAGGCGAAGGTGCTGCTGAAGAGCTTTGCGCACAGCTTGAAACCGCGAATAGGTTTAACATGGCGGACACAATTATAATAGGGCGAGGCGGCGGCTCGCTTGAAGACCTTTTACCCTTTTCTGATGAAGCCCTTGTGCGCTCTGTTGCAGCTTCGAAAATCCCCGTTATAAGCGCTGTAGGCCACGAGATAGACTGGGCGCTTTGCGACTTTGCAGCCGATGTTAGGGCGCCTACGCCTTCCGCCGCCGCGGAGCTTGCAAGCGCGCCTCTTTCTGAAATCATCAATATAATAGAGGATTCTTGGCAAACGCTTGTAGCTGAAATAAACCGCTTCATTGACAACGCAAAAAACAAGGCGGCGCTTTTTTCCGCTGAAAACATGGAAATGCGGCTTAGAAGCATTGTCAATCCCGCAATGATACACTTTGACACGCTAAAAAGCGAGCTTGTAAGCGCGATTAGGGAAAAGGTTGATGCTGCGCGCTACGCCTTTATGCTTCAACATGAGCGGATAAAAAGCGCTAATCCCAAGGCTTTGCTTGAGCGCGGCTTTTCCATTGTAAAGAATGCTAGCGGCGCTGTTGTTACAGACGCGGCAGCGCTTAACGCGGGCGACCTTGTAACAATCACGCCTTTAAGGGGAAGCATTTCCGCCACTGTTACAGAAGTGCATGGCGGCTTTTAGTTGCAGGCGCGCGAGGAGGAACGATGGCAAAAGAGAAAAAAGACAGCTCAGCTAAAAAGGGCATGAGCTTTGAAGAAAAGCTTGAAAGGCTTCAAGCTCTTTCTGATGAAATAAAAAACCCGGGCACAGCACTTGAAGAAGCCCTTTCCATTTTTGAAGAGGGCATCGCGCTTGCAAAATCCGTTGAAGATGAGCTTAACCGCATTGAAAGCAAAATACAGATTTTAATCAACAACCCCAAAGGCCCAGAAGAAAAGCCTGAACTCGATCTTTTTTCTTCTATGCCTGAATAGTAAAATTCCAAAAGGGAGGAGGAAGCCGCCTAATGGAAATTATTGCAAAAGTGCGCCCTGTGCGTGAGCTTTCTGCTGAAACTGCGCAAAAAATAGCTGCGGGCGAGGTGATAGAGCGCCCCGCTTCCGCTTTAAGGGAGCTGCTTGACAACGCTATTGATTCGGGGGCAAGCCGCATTTCCGTAGAGATTGAAAAAGGCGGCATAGAACGCATTCGCGTAAGCGATGACGGCTGCGGCATGACAAGGGAGGACCTTGCCCTCTGCGTAAAAAACCACACAACAAGTAAAATAGCCTCAGCTGACGACTTGCTTTCTGCAAGCACCTTAGGCTTTCGCGGGGAAGCCTTGGCGTCTATAAACGCCGTATCGTGCCTAGAAATTACTTCAGCAAGAGAGGGCAAGGCTTTCAAAATCATTGCAGGCGGAAAGGTTATCCCCGCCGCGAGGAGCAAGGGCACGCTTGTAGAAGCTTCTGGCATTTTTGAAAACTTTCCCGCACGCAGGCAGTTTCTTAAGCGGCCTGCTGCTGAAGCTACCCTGTGCAAGCAGGTTTTTAGCGACAAGGCCCTTGCTTGGCCTAAAATTGAATTCCGCCTTAGCGTGGACGGAGTGCAGCGGCTTATCTTAAAGCCTGCCGCCTCCTTTAAGGAGCGCGCGCTTGACGTTTTAAAGCCACAAGAAGGCGCGGCGTTTTTCCATGAGGTTGAAGGAGGCGGCGGCGACTTTACCTTTACCGCTGTGCTTGGAAGCCCGGAAGCCGCGCGCCATGACAGGAGGTTTCAGCTTGTTTTTGTAAACGGCAGGCGCATAAACGATTACGGCTTGCAGCAGGCTGTGGAGTTTGGCGCGGAAGGGCGGTTTCCGAACGGGCTGCACCCTTTTTTTTGCCTCTTTATTGAATGCGACCCTCGCATGGCTGACTTTAACATTCATCCTGCAAAAAAAGAAGTGCGCTTTCTGAATTCTTCAGAAATTCACCATGCGGTAAGCTCGGCTTGCAAGGCGTTTTACAGGCAGGGAATGCTTTTGCAACATGAGAATGCGGGCGAAAGCACAAGGCAAGAGGCTTCTTTTGAGTTCGCGGCTATGGAAACTGCAGACTTTGCGCCCCGCTATCAAGCTGCACAGAGGCTGATGTATGGCAATGCCGCTTCTGCATCTTTTGCGCCTTCTTCATCGTCCCTTGTAGCGGAATACGCTAAAGAGGCTGCAGAATACGCAGACGGCATAGCAATCCCTGACATTCCGCAGGATTTTAGGTTTTTGGGGCAAGTGTTGGGCACCTTTATCGCCATCGAAAAGGACGATAGGCTTTTTTTAATTGACCAGCATGCCGCGCACGAAAGAATAATATATAACGAAATTTTATGCTCGCGCGGAGAAAGGCAAGAGCTGCTTGTACCGTATAGGATACATTCGCCTGACAGCCAAACTGACAGCAAGATACGTCGCAAGCTAAGGGAACTGTTTGACGCTGGCTTTACGCTAGAGGACGCTGGGGAAGGCTTGTGGCTTGTAACGGCTGTTCCTGTGCGCTGGAGCGGCACGGAAAAGGAGCTTCGCGCTGAGCTTTTAGACGGCGACGCAGAACCTGACACGCTAATTTTGCGCCTTTACGCTTCTGAAGCGTGCAGGGCAGCGTGCAAGGACGGGGATATCCTAGATCCTGCTGCTGCAAGAAGCATTGCCGCCAAGACGCTAATGTTACCAGAAAGCTTTTGCCCGCACGGAAGACCGGTTTACACTGAAATTACGCGCGAAGAGCTTTTTCGCAGGGTAAAAAGAACTTAAAAAGCCCACGCAAGCACATACGCTTTAAAGAAGTGTAGGTTTGCGTAAAAAGATAAGCCACAGACTGCGTAAGCTTTTCCAAGTCAAACATCTTCTTGCCTCCTAACTCTATACACAGCATAAAGCTGCTTTTACATTCGGGGCAAATCAGAGCTAAGAGCCAAGTTAAAGCAATTTCCTTTCAGCTATATTGTGTAATATTTCTAGCTCTTCATCGGCATCAGGGTAATTAAACCTAAACTGGCACTCTTTTATAAATAAGCAAAAATGCCTTCTTTGTATTCCGTTAAATCTACTTAAATACCTTTTTGCATAGCTTAAAAAGACATCTATGCTGTCAATATTCATGCTGCCTAAGGTATACTCCCCAAGATGGTTTGCCCTGCAATGCATTAAGTCTTGCATATCCAAAACGCTGGAATTTCTCCAATTACCATAATAGTAAACTATTGCTTCAGGCTTAATTGTATGCTTGGGCGGCGGCAACAAGGCTCTTTGCTGCGCGTCCTTTATCATAATGCAATAAACTTGCCCCATCTTTTTAACCAGCCCAAAAATAGGAACCTTCACACTTGGCTGCATTTGAAGACTTTTTCTCCTGTTTCCGTCAATGCAAGCCGGGTCAACTTCAATCTTGCCATTAAATAGCTTTTCTTCTTGCCACTCTTCATATTTGCAAATTAGCTCTCTAAGCCTTAAAAAATAAAATGCAGCTGTAGTTTTGTTTACGCCAACAAGGTCAGAAGCCGCGCGAGCTGTAATTCCTTCAATAAAGTACTCGATTAGCTTTTCTTGCTTTTCTGTGCTTAATTTGCTGCGGTTCATGTACTAACTCCTTAAAATAACCCTCAAAAAGAAAACACGTCCAACAATGAACTTAGCCTTCGCCATCATGAGAGTTAAACGTAATAATTAGGATAAGAGCAGTATCTATAATAGTGTTAAATGCCCTTAGTCGTCCAAAAGCAGATATGAACGTATAATTACAGTCTTCCACCCTCATACAAAGCGACGCAATAGTCAATCGAGTCTGTCATAGATAAATTTAGTTAATAGTTTTGAGTTTTGAGTACTGGGGTTTAGCAAGGAGTATTCTTATAGAACTCTACTTGCTCTGCCCAGTGCTCTTAACTTTTAACTTAAAACTCTAAACTGACTTCTTGCTTTACCCCAGTACTCTTAACTTGTAACTTAAAACTACTAAGGCGATTTTCGGAACTACAGCCAACGGTTTGCGCCGCGGCAGCTGACGCTCATCTTTCAAAAGAGATTAGGGAATTGGGGCTTAAGCGCCGCTATATTCTTTCCTCTATAAAAAGAGAACGCCTGCCACAGCTCCAAGAGCGATTAGGGCAAGCGGGTGAACCTTTCCCGTGCTGTAGATTAGAGCGGCGACTATAGCCATTACAAGGGGAACTGGGGGAATAAGTGAAAAAAAGGCGGATGCTGGGTTTGCGGAAAAAAGGGCAGAATATCCGCCCGCCTCGTTTGCCGCGCTCGCGAATGCTGGTATGTTGAGCAGCGAAATTGAAAGCACTTGCCAAACAGCGTACATAATCATGCCACAGCTGCCCGCGCGAAGGCCGTAAAACATGGAGCGCACAAGGGGCGTTTCTTGAAAGCGGGTAAAAAACTTTGCTATTAAAATAATGCAAACAAGGGAAGGTAAAACTGTGCCCGTTGTGGTTATTAGTGCGCCTGGCACGCCGTAAAACTTGTAGCCAACGTAGGTTGCCATGTTTATGCCAACAGGGCCTGGCGTCGATTCAGAGATTGCTATCATGTTGACAAACTCTTCTGAACTGATAATGCCTGTAGCCACTAACTGCTGCTGCATTAGGCTTATTGCCACAAGGCCGCCGCCGATTGTGAACGCTCCCACATAGACGAATATCAAAAATAGCTGCAAAAGGTTCAAAGTTAGTCCTCCTGGCTTTTTTCGCTTGTTTCCATTTTGTTTTTTATCTTTTTATACTGCGCCAGCACGCCTATAATGGAAGAAAATATAACGATAAAAACACCCTGCACGTTAAAAATCAGCATGAGCAAAAACGAAGCTATTGTGATAATAGTGGTGAGCGCGTCAATGCAAGTTCTTTTTGCCATTTTTACAAGCGTAAAGCTAACCAAGACAGCGACACACACGTTAATGCCTGAAAGCGCTTTTTGTATCCAGGCTATGTGCGAAAAGTTTTCAAAAAAGGCTGCAATAATTGTAATGATGATAAGCGCAGGGCAAACCATGCCCGCTGTTGCTGCAATGGAGCCCACAATACCACGCCGCACATAGCCTGTAAAGGTTGCCACATTTACAGCTATAATGCCTGGCGTTGACTGGCCTATGGCATAATAGTCGTAAAGTTGGCCTTGCGTTATCCACTTATGCTTTTCTACAAGCTCGCGCTCAAGCGCGGGAAGCATCGCAAGGCCTCCGCCAAATGTGCCCGCGCCTAGCTTGAAAAACGTTGCAAAAAGGCGAAATAGCTCCATCATGTTTTTCATGCTGGCATTATAGAAAAATTAAAGCGTTTACGGTAGTATTTTTTCTAGCGGAGGTATGAGTTAAGGTGCAAGAAAATAGCGAAATCCAAAGCAAAAAGGTTATTAAGATAAGCTTCGGGCATGCTTTAGCCATTGTCCTAGTAATCATTATTTCAATAATCGCGCTCATCATAATTGTCCCGCGCACTTCCGCGCAAAGCGGCTGGATTTCTTCTTATCTGGAAGCTAGAGACGCTGCGCGAGCATTGGGCAAGGATGTGCTTTTTTGCTTTACAGGCTCTGACTGGGACGAAGAAGGCAACAAGATCTTTGAAGCGCTTAATGACAAGCGCTTTATGGCGGCCACTGAAGAGCGCTTTATTCTTTGCCGCCTTGACATTGTCCGCGATTCTAGCCTTATGGAAGAAGAAGCTCTTGAAACTAATTACTTGCTTTCTGCGCGCTATGCTATTGAAGGCTTTCCGTTTTTTGTGCTTTTAACTTCTGAAGGCGACGTTTACGGGCGCGGGGTTTTTAGCCTTGAAGAGGATAATCCTACAAATGCTAAAATTACGAGCGAGGCTCTTGCCTTTATTGCTTCCTTTGACGAAAACAGGGAGTTAATTGCTTCACTTAAAGAGGCAATTCGGGCTTCTGAAGGCGTTGAAAAGGTCAGGCGCATTGATGAGTTTCTTTCAGCTATTGACCCTTCGCAATATAGCGACTACGAGGAACTAATCCGCTCTGTTCCAGCCCTTGACCCGGAAAACGAATCGGGGCTTAGGGGAAGCTATCTGTTGCAAGGCGCCTGGCTTGAAGCTTCTGCTCTTTTTCAGCTTGGTCAAATAGATGCAGCTTCAGGGCGCTTTATGGACATTTTAAGCGATCCTTCAATGACAGCTGAGCTAAGGCAAGAAGCGCTTTACTTGGCGGCGGGAATGCACGCTGCTTCTAGCGATTCTTCCGCTGAACAAATTATTTCGCTTTTGGAGCAGTCAATAGACGCCAATCCTGAAAGCGCTAATGTTGAAGAGATAGCAAGTATTATTGAAGGAATTCGAGAACAAGCTGAAAGCGCTGAAACTGAATAAAACACACCTAAAAGCGGGCAAACCATGAATAAGGCAAAAAGGGCTTTAATTAGCGTGTTTAACAAGGAAGGAATACTGGACTTTGCTAGGCAGCTAGCTAACAACAGCTGGGAAATCCTTTCAACGGGAGGCACAAAAAAGAGCCTAGAAGAATCTGGCATTGCTGCAACTGATGTCTCTTTAGTTACAGGCTTTAAGGAATGCCTTGACGGTCGCGTAAAGACGCTGCATCCTGCAATTCACGCGGGCATTCTTGCTATACGTGAAAACGAAAGCCACATGGCGTCCCTTGCAGAAATGAATATCCATACAATTGACATTGTGTGCGTAAATCTTTACCCCTTTTTTGAAAAGGTTTCGGCGGGGCTTTCATTTGAAGAAACAGTTGAGTTTATAGATATTGGAGGGCCTTCAATGCTACGCGCTGCCGCAAAGAACTGGCAGGACGTGCTTGCAATCACTGATCCTGAGGACTACGCTGAAATACAAGAAGCGCTTGTAAAGGCGGGGCAGGATGTTTCTGCCATTCCCCTTGCGCTAAAGCGGAAACTTGCGGGAAAGGTGTTTAGCTTAACTTCAGCATATGACGCGGCTGTTTCCCGCTTTATGCTTGGAAGTGAGCAAGGCGAATACCTGAGCCTGCCGCTTAAAAGGAAAATGCCGCTTCGTTATGGGGAAAACGCGCACCAGACGGCAGCCCTCTATCTTGCTCCGGACAGGCCTAGTAGCTTTAGCGCTATGGAGCAACTTCAAGGCAAGGAACTTTCCTACAACAACATCCGCGACCTTGACGTAGCGTGGAAAGCGGTTTCTTTTTTTAGCCGGCACCTTGGAAAAAGCTTTGCAGTGGAAGGCATGGATTTTTCCGCGTACAACGGAATAATTGCAGGTAAGGATGAAGCAGGCAAGCCTGCTGAGCCTAAGGGCGAGCACTCAACTACGCGCATTGAAGGAGGGCGCTACAAAGCATTCACAATAGCGCTAAAGCACAACACGCCCTGTGGGGCGGCCCTTGCAGAGAACGCCCTTGCTTCTTATACTAAAACCTACAGTTGCGACCCTGTTTCTGTCTTTGGGGGAATTATTGGCTGCAGTGCGGAAATTGACGGCGCCGCCGCTGAGGAAATGGTAAAAACCTTCCTTGAAGTAATCATCGCGCCTTCCTTTACAAAAGATGCCCTTGAAATTTTTAGCGCCAAGAAAAACTTGCGCGTTATACAAGCTCCTATTAAGGCGGAGGAAAGCCTTGACTTTATAAGCGTTGACGGCGGCGCCCTTGTGCAAAGCCGCGATGATGCGCTTTTTAGCGGCTGGGACTTTGTAACTCACGAAAAGCCTACGCAAGAACAAATGGAAGATATGGTCTTTGGCATGATGGTTGCAATGTTCGCTAAGTCCAATGCCATTGTTGTTGTAAAGGACGGCGCGGCGCTAGGAATAGGCTGCGGGCAAACAAATAGGATATGGGCAGCAGAACAAGCCCTGCAGCGAGCAAAAGAGCGTACAGATAGTGCTTGCACCGCTGCCGCTACAGTGCTTGCAAGCGATGCCTTTTTTCCGTTTGCTGACTGCGTGGAAAAGGCAGCTGAGTTTGGCATAAAGGCAATTATACAGCCTGGCGGCTCAATACGCGACCAGGAATCAATCAACGAGTGCAACAAGCGCGGCATTGCTATGGTCTTTACAGGAACGCGCCACTTTAAGCACTAGGCGGAAGAATGCTTTATTATATTACTTCATATCTTCAAACATGGTTTAGCCCATTTAGGCTTTTGCGCTCATACACAGTTTTAATAGCGATAGCCTTATACGCGGGCTTTATTGTTACAGCGATTGTTTTACCAAAGTACTTTTCGATGCTCCCCCTCGACCGCGGCAGGGAGTTCGCGCAAGGCGCATCGGCCGCCAAAGGAAAGCCTACAGGGGCGGGGATTGTTTTTATTTCTGTATTTATAGCCATAAGCATATTTTTAGTGCCCCTTTCCCTAACCCAAGTTTGTGTTCTTGCCCTTACTTGGTTTGTAATGCTAAGCGGATTTTTAGATGACCGCGCTAGCAAGCCGTGGGGCGAATACCTTAAAGGCTTCCTTGACCTTGCCTTTTCCCTTGCGAGTTCTTTTATTCTATTATATGCATTTTATGGCGGAAAAGTTGAATACTGGCTGCCCCTTATAACCACTACAGTAAATGTGCATCCCGCTGTGTTTGTTGCAGTTTCAACCCTTGTGCTATGGGTTTCCATAAACACTACAAACTGCACAGACGGCGTGGACGGGCTTTCAGGAAGCCTTACCCTGCTTGCCCTTATTTCCATGGGAATTATCTTTTACTTTATTCTAGGGCATGTGGGCGTGGCTCAATACCTGCTTGTGCCGCACCTTCCCTATGGCGCGCAGTGGGCTGTGCTCATTTTTTTGTTTTTATTCGTTATAATGGCTTACCTGTGGTATAACGCGTATCCTAGCAAGGTGATGATGGGGGATGCAGGCTCTCGGGCAATAGGCTTTTTTATTGGAATATGTGTCATTGTCTCAGGTAACCCCTTTTTAATTACAATGACAAGTAGCGTTGTCCTTATAAACGGCGGAACAGGCCTTTTGAAAATAGTGCTTTTGCGCTTTTTCAAAATAAGGATTTTTCATTCGGTATGCTTTCCCTTACACGACCACATGCGCAAGAACCTAGGCTGGTCTACAACCCAAGTTTTGATAAAATTCATTATAATACAGGTTTTAGCACTTGTAGCCGTGTTCGGTGTGTTTTTCAAAATACGCTAAAGGAAAGGTTTCGCCGCGCCTACTCCTCTACAAAGTCAAGCTCAACGCCATTAGGGTCAATGGCTGTCATGCTTTTTTTACCGTCCTTTATAGTGCGGGGCTCTTCAATTATCTTTACATTTTTTGAAATAAGATGCTTGCGGGCGTCAGCAATTTGCTCAACTTCAAAGGTTAAAGAAACACGAGCTGCAGGCGGATACGCTGCCTTGTCATTGTTCAAAAGCTCAATGCGCATACCAGACACAGGCTCTGTCATAAAGGCAATCTTTTTTTCAGGCGAAACTGAAACCATGCTGTCAAAGGTAAAGCCCAAGACGTTTTCGTAAAAGGCAACCGATTTTTGAATGTCAGAGGTCCTTATGACCACGCTTCTCATTTTCAAAGGTGCGCTCCTTTTGCCGCTTTAATTTGCGCTTAATGATACACTAAAAAGCTATTTTTCGCAAATAAAACCTGCGCCTGCCGCATTCATTTTTTCGTAAAAATGAGGAAAGGAAACAGCGCAGCATTCCGCGTCGTTTACCGTGATGCCCTCATCAAGGGCAAGCCCCATAACAGAAAGCGCCATTGCAATCCTGTGGTCATGGTAGCTTTCGCATACTCCCCCGTGCAAGTTTTTGCCACCTTTGCCGCGTATAACGAGGAAGTCCGCGCCTTCGTCCACATCAGCGCCTAGCTTGGAAAGCTCCATCTTTAGGATTGCAATGCGGTCAGTTTCTTTAAGGCGCACAACGCCAATATCTGTAAGCCGAGTTTCCCCTTCCGCAAAGCAAGCCGCTACCGCAAGAGCGGGCACAGCATCGGGAATTGACGCGCAGTTAAACTCGCCGCCTTTAAGAGCGGCGGCGCCCGCGCTTCCGTGCACGCTCTTGCGGCCTTTGTTGATGTAAAGGCAACCTGAGCCCTCGTCCGCTTCTATGCAAGCCCCCATCGCGGTTAGCACATCTACAATCGCCTTGTCCCCTTGGCTTTCAGAAAAGTCAATGCCTGGAATTGCAAGACTTGAGCCCGTAATAACAGCCGCTAAAATCGGGAAGGCGGCCGCTTCCCAATCAGAAGGAATTACGCGATCAAATGCTGTGTAGCGCTGCGGGCCTTCTATTTCAAAATGATTCATGCTGATGCCATCATACTTTACCGAAATCCCTACGGATGAAAGCCAGTCAATCGTCATTTTTACAAAGGGCGTTTCCTTTGGATTGCGCAAGTCGATTACCGTCTTTCCTTCAAGGCGGGCTGCCGCCATAAGAAGGCCGCTTATTTGCTGCGAAAGCACGCCCTCGTGCTCAACGTGGCCAGCCCTAATAGGCCCTTTTACCGCAAAGGGAGGCGTGGTTTTTTGGGGCGTTGAGCAAAAGCCCTCGCCGCCCAAGTCCTTAATCGCCTTAATAATCTGGTCTACGGGTCTTCTGCAAATTGAAGCGTCGCCGGTGATAAACGTCCACCCCGAAAGGGTTGCTGCAATCGGCGAAAGAAAATAGAGGAGGGAGCCCGAGTTCCCAACGTCAATCACTTGCTCCGGCAAGCGCAAGCCGCCATCAGGCGCTGTAACAGTCCAAAGGCCGCTTTGCCGTTCCGTTCTTGCGCCAAAGGCTTCCACCGCGCACAGGGCTGAGAGGCAGTCCGCGCCTTCAAGCGGGTTGCGTATAAATGAAGTGCCTTCAGCCATTGCCGCAAAAAGGCAGGCGCGAATTGTGTGGCTTTTTGAGCCAGGCACTTCAACGATACCTGAAAGCTCAGCCTTTTTTGCAAAAACCCGCATATTGCGCTCCTTACAAGGGTCCCCATCAGTCAATGTTTTAGGGGAGCCTTACTCAAAATTCCCGCTATAGTCTGCCTAGGGAATTGCGCACTTGTCAAGGGAGCTTTTGAAGAACATATCCCTATTACTTAACCAGTAGAGGTGTTTCTTTCACGGGGAGAGGGTGCTATCCTTAGTAAGGGAGCCATAATCTTAAAGCCAAAAGTTCGGGGCTTCGGGTAAAGCAAGCAGCCCCGTTCTAAACCCCACTGCCTACTCATACCCTAAAGCTAATGGCTAGTAGTTCCCAGCTCCCGCCAAAACTCCCCATTGACTCATGCAAGATTTGGAGGTATAATAGCCTTTTACCATGAGTGAAGGATTAAGGATTTTTGCTGTGCGCGGCGCTGTCTGTTGCCTCAACACAGAAAACTCCATTCAAGATGCAT
>CAYYCW010000026.1:0-12912 GCA_964470435.1 uncultured Treponemataceae bacterium | reverse complement strand
CCCGTTTCAAGGCGCTTTTTGTACGCTTCAAAGGTGAGCATCTTGTTTACAGAAAAGCATGAGCCTATGTCGCGCATAAAGTCGATGTAGTTCATGTCTGCAAGCCAGGCAGCGTTGTTTTCTACTATGGCATTGGTTTTTTCAAAATCGATAAACTTGTCAAGCTGCCTTTCAAAGCGGCGGACGTTTTCTTCAATTGCCTCGTAAGAGATTATGCGGCGCATTTCAGTTTTGCCCGAAGGGTCTCCTATGCGCGCGGTGCCCCCGCCCATTAGGGCAATGCCCCTATGACCCGCGGCGCACAAGTGGCGTAACGCAAAGAAGGGCACCATATGCCCTATATGGAGGCTGGGGCCCGTTGGGTCTACTCCAATGTAGAAGGTGAGCTCGCCTCTATCCATAATGGAAGACAAGCCTTCCGCATCTGTGCATTGCTGAAAAAAGCCGCGGGCTTTTAGCGTTTCTAGAGCCTTGTTCATTCTTAAATCCTTAAGTATACAGAAAATCAGAGTGCTAGAGCCTTCACTTGAGGCGCTTAAGTTAGCCTATATCGAATTTTACCCCTTGCAAGGGCTCTTGGCAAGAGGATGGAGCTTTTAGTTTATTAATTGCTTTACACCCAATGCTTTCAACTTCCAGTGCCCAGCTTTTAGCTTACTAAAGGCAAAAACGGTTTTAGATAATCAGCAAAAATTCCGATTTTGAATATACAAGGGATTGTATCTGGCGTGGCGCTAATTGGCAACTTATGATTTTATTAAAAAGCGCTAGCTTGCTAAACTTGACTATCCTTTATTTTTGGCATAGTCTGTTATTAAACCATGGAGGGAATTATCAAACCTTACTTTTATGCAGCCTGCGGTGCCGTAGGATTTGCTCTTTCCTTTATTGTAGGTCTTTTTAGTGGTGCTGGCTTTGCGCTTATTTTAATTAGAGCCCTTGCGTTTGCAGTTTTTTTTGGATTGTTGTCATGTTGCTTGCATTTGGTTCTAAAGCGCTTTGTGCCTGATCTTCTTGAAGAAGATTTTTCCTTGCCTAAGGTTGAGCGTCCGTCTTCTGCATCTAATTCTTCTGCATCTAATATTGACATAACTATAGAAGATGACGATTATCCCATCCCTGACTTTTTGCAAGAAATTGTTGAAGGCGGAGAAGAGCAAACTCAAGCTGCTAGTGTAGAAGAAAGCAGTGTAGCTAGTGTAGAAGAAAGCAAGCAAGATGAGCAGGCTAAGCCTTTAGATAAGGAAGAGGTGGCTGATGTTTCTCTAAACATGGGGTCTGTGGATGAAGATGAAGCGCTTGATGTACTTCCCGATATGCCTGAAGCAAGAGGCCATGACTCCATGTCTTATCATGTAGATGATTCTGTATTTTCAACGTCTTTGGATACTTCAGAACTTTTTGATGATGTAGGCGGTGAAACTATGGCAAGGGCAATTAGGACAGTACTGTCCAAAGAATAGCATCCTAGGGGGACTTTTAAGTGAGGAGCCTTGCTTTAGAGCAAAAAACAGAAGAGCAATTGTGGGTGGAATATAGAAAAACCCGCTCTCCTTCAATTCGTGAATTTTTTATTAAGCAATATGCTCCTTTAGTAAAATATGTTGCAGGCAAGGTTGCTGTTGGCATGCCTGACTATGTAGAATTTGATGACCTTGTAGGCTTTGGCGTTTTTGGTCTTTTAGATGCAATAGATAAGTTTGATGCAGCAAAAAATGTAAAGTTTAAGACATATGCTGTTACTAGAATTCGCGGAGCAATTTATGATGAGCTGCGTGCTATGGATTGGATTCCGCGCTCTGTTAGGCAAAAAAGCCGCGAAATTGAAGATGCAGTTATCCGCTTAGAAGCTAATCTGGGGCGTTCTGTTTCTGATTGTGAAATTGCCAAGGAACTTGGCATTACAGAACAAGAATACCAGCGAATGCGTTATAAAACTTCGTTTTCTGCTGTTATATCTATTGATGACATGCGCGGTAATGGAGATGATGGCGAGCGTTCTACAATTGCAGATGCTCTTGAAGCTCCTTCTTCCATGAAACCTGATGTAATTGTTGAACGTGATGAAATTAAGCGCGTTATTGCCGAAGCTATAAATGAATTGCCTGAAAAAGAAAAAATGGTGCTTGTGCTATATTATTATGAAGACTTAACCTTGCGTGAAATAGGTCAAGTCTTAAATGTTACAGAATCTCGGGTTTCGCAGCTTCACACAAAGGCAAATGAGCGCCTGCGTGCTAAGCTTACTAATATTAAGAAAGGAATTGTCTAGCCGTGGTTACGCTTGAAAAAATTCAAAGTGAAATGACTCGCTTGCTTGAAGATGATATGGCACGCGTGTGCGTAGATGTTTCCGCAGATACTCTTGAGAAAGCATTAAACAATGCATCTGTAGAGCTTGGACTTCCTATAAGGCACATTGATTATGAGGTAATACAAAAAGGATCTAGCGGATTTTTTGCATTTTCTCAAAAGAAATGGAAAATACGCGCCTACAAAAGCGTGCTTTTTTCGAAGGCTGAAAAAAAGCATCTTAAAGATGATTCAGATGAGGAAAAAGAAGCGGCAAGCGCACCTGTGGATAAGGACGGTGCGGCATTTGTGTTTTTAGGCAAGGACGGCGTTTACCTTAAAGTAACAGCGCCCATTGGGATGGGAAAGCGTGTTTCCTTAAAAGACGCCTATGCAGCGCTTTCTGCAAGGAATATCAACAATGCTAGCGATGATGAAATTAGGGCTATTGTATCAAAGCAAGAGGGCGCATACGGCAGGGTAGGCCCGTATGAGTATAATCCTGCTAATAGCCCCCTGCTTTCTGTAGAGATAGCGGAAGATGAGATGCAAGCGTGGATTTATGTGTCTCCGCCTGGCCCTGGAGGTGCTGATATTTCTGCCGATGAGATTATCTCTTTTCTTAATAAAAGCCGTGTCACTGTAGGCATTGATGAAAAACGTGTCAGTGACTTTGTGGACTCTCCCGTCTATAGGACGCAGTATCTTGTTGCCGAAGGCGTTGAAGCTGTTGATGGTAACGATGCGTGGATTCAGTACAATTTTGAAATTGACAGCAATAAAATCAACTTAAAGGAAACTGCAGAAGGAAGAATTGACTTTAAGGAACTTAACATTGTTCAAAATGTGATGGAAGGCCAGGCTCTAGCAAAAAAAATAGAAGCTCAACGTGGACGCGGTGGCAAGACTGTTACAGGAAAATACTTGGAAGCAAAAAACGGCAAGGATATTCGTATTCCTCTTGGAAAAAACACACAGCTTGCTGATGACGGAGTTACAATCCTTGCTACAGTTAACGGACAAGCTATTTTACGCAACAATAAAATAAATGTGGAGCCTATTCTAAATATTCCAGGGGATGTTTCCCTTAAAACAGGCAACATTATGTTCCTTGGAACTGTAAATATTAACGGAAGCGTTGAAGACGGCTTTACAGTAAAGGCCACAGGCAACATAGAAATTAAAGGTTCAGTTGGAAAAGCTGTTTTGGATGCTGAAGGAGATATCATTGTTGGCAGAGGAGTAATGGGCAAGGGCGAAGGTAGCATTCGCGCAGGCAAGTCTGTTTGGGCACGCTTTATAGAAAATGCAAATGTTGATGCAGGCGAATGCGTTATTGTTTCTGATGGAATTGTCAACTGTCAGGTAGTGGCAAATCAAAAAATTATCTGCCAGGGAAAGCGCGCCGTTATACTTGGCGGCAACCTTGTCGCATCTGAAGAAATACAGGCAAAGACGCTTGGAAGCCCAAGCGCAGGCAGCGAAACTGTTTTAAACGTGGGCTTTGATCCAAAAAGCAAGGCAAGGCTAGATTCGCTTACCTTAAATAAGGGTAAAAAGGAAAAGGAGCTGAGTGAGGTAAAGCTTAACTACAACACCTTCATTAACCAAAAAAAGGAAAAAATTGAGTTTTCAGAAGAAAAGGAGCAGCAGCTTAAAGCCTTGTCTGAAAGAAAATATGTTCTTGAAAACGAAATTAATGAGCTTGACTCAGAAATTGCTAACATTCAAAATTACCTTGCTACAATTAGGACACGCGGAAAAGTTTATGCTTCTTCAAAGGTTTATGCAGGGGTAAAGATTGCAATTCGTGATGTAGTTGAAGATGTTCGCATGGACTGTGGTGCTACAACATTTTATCTTGACAGCGGGCTAATTCGCTACGGAAAGTATCAGCCGCCTGATTCAGATAAAAAGAGAGCACCAGATGGCTATATCTCCGATTGATTTGCAAACTTTATACATGCAAATGGACAAGGTTGGTAAGAGCCAACTTGCCCAGCAAGCCGCTTTAGAGCAAGCTAAAAACGCCTCAGAAGCTGATGCAAAAAAAGCTGCAGAAGCAAAGGCTAAAAGTGTTAATAAAACTGAAACAGGCCAAAGCGCTGTAGGCAAGATTGCAGACGAAAATGCCTCTTCTTCTTCAGGGGGAGCTACAGCAGAAAAAGAAGAGGGCGAAGGCAAAAAAAGCGAAAAGGCTAACACAACAGCTAGTGCTGAAGAAAATACTGTAAGTGCGCCTACTCCGCTTAAAGAAGGCCTGGGGGCTAACATCGATATTTCCATTTAGTCATTAAAGCAAAATGCTTTCACTTGCCCTTTTTTTGATAGTCGCCAATATTCTATTTTCAGTGTGTTTCTTTGTCTTTATGAAAAAAAGATTTTCGCGCGAGCGTGTCATTGGCGACATAGAGAAAGAGCTTGAGTCCTTATACAAGGACCTTCAGCGCGAAATTGACAACAGTGTATCTATTATAGAAGACAGGACAGCCGCCTTAAGGGCTATTATTTCTGCAGCTGACAAGCGGATTCTTCTTGCAGCTTCTGAAATTGAAAAAAGGGAAAAAAGCAAAGCTCTTATATCTAAGTATGCTGAAACTCAAGCGGAAGATAAAAATAAAGCTGAAATGGTAGCAGCCAAGCCTGAAATTTACACAAGAAGGCAAATTATAGAAAGGGCGGCGGGAGCAGATACGAATTTTCCAAAATTTAGCAAAAGCGAAACTTCGCCGCGTGAGCAAGTTGTCCTGCTTGCAAGGCAAGACATTTCCCCTGAAGAAATTGCAACAATCCTTTCCCTGCCGCGAAGCGAAGTTGACCTAATACTTGCCTTAGATCTTTAAGCTCCTTTACATCTGAAACCTTGCGCCAATGTTTGCTCCCCAGTTTTGTGTTGTAAAGTTATAGCTAGCCGCAACGTCAATCCTTGCAAAGAGAATATTAAACGAGCAGCCTCCGTAAATCCTTGAGCCAAAATAATATGTTGAAAGCTCATCTTCTATTCCTAGAACTTCGTATGAGCTTTTAGACAAGGCATAGTAGCCTGTAATGCCAAGATACGGGGTAAAAATTAAAAAAGACTTGGAAACTTGGGCGCGCAGCTCAAACACATTAGTATTAAAGTCTATGCCGAGCCTTTGATCCCCCGACATACCTAGCAGTTCAAGCGCACTTGAGCTAAACTCATAGCCAATGCCACCCGAAATGAAATACCAGCCAATGCCTACAACAAACTCAGGAAGCGTCAAGTTTTCCTGTATTATTGCGTAGCGAAGGTCAAGCGCAACTGAAGTGTATTTTAGCTCAACATCGTAAAGGGTGTTAGTGGGCAGCATGCTAAATCTGAAGCCTAAGTCAAAGGGCAGCGCAAAACCTCCAACCCTAACTTCAATGGCAGGGTTTATTAATGGAAGATAGCCGCTACCCATTGCTCCAGAAATATCTAAAATTTCTCCCGCTTGGCTAAAAGCATTATTAAGGGCTGTAACAGGAAACCTGGAAAATCCTGTGGCAAGGCCAACGCCAAAGTGTGGCGGAAGCGGAAGAAACTGACCTATATACCCATCAGACCATGTGCTTGCAGCAAGCGCGCTATCTGGCAAGTTCTTGTTCATGTCTTCAAGAAAGCCGCTTAAGTATCCTTGGAACGCGTTGCTTTGCGCGCTTAGCGACGCGGCGGCAACAACGAACACAAGTGCTGCAACAATTTTCCTTTTAGCGGGCATAACCTTTTATCTCCTTAGGAAATTTCTAGATTTGCTTAGAAGTTGCATTATAGCGGGCAAGAAGAAAGATTGCAATTGTTGCCTTGGCAATTGTTTAGCTGTATTGATGCCTACGTTTGGTAATACGGCAAAATTAGAGCTTGGAGCTCTGGGACAAGTAAAAAGCATCCGTGTGCGAACTCTACCTGCTCATGCTCTAAGGCTAGAAGCTTTCTCGCAAAAAAATTCTTTTGTCCGCTCTTCTATCAATATTGAAAATCATCCATTGACAAAACCCTCGCATAGCTTCAAACTAAAAGCATTCCATTAGTAAGGAGCATTCTAATGATAAGTTACAAGGAACTGGGGCTTGTAAATTCCAAAGAAATGTTCGAAAAGGCGGTTAAGGGCGGCTACGCGATTCCCGCCTATAACTTTAACAATATGGAGCAGCTTCAAGCAATTATTCAAGCTTGCGTGGAGACAAAGTCGCCCGTCATTTTGCAAGTTTCTTCAGGTGCAAGGAAATATGCTAACCAGACGCTTTTGCGTTACATGGCGCAAGGAGCCGTGGAATACGCAAAGGAGCTTGGCTGCGCAAATCCGCAGATTGTCTTGCACCTTGACCATGGGGACACATTCGAGCTTTGTCGCTCCTGTATTGAAATGGGTTTTTCATCCGTTATGATTGACGGCTCCTCCCTGCCGTATGAAGAAAACGTTGCCCTTACAAAAAAGGTGAGCGACTTTGCGCATTCCCAAGCTGACTACGTTACTGTAGAGGGTGAGCTTGGCGTGCTTGCAGGCGTTGAAGACGATGTAAGCGCGGAAGAAAGCCACTACACAAAGCCAGAAGAGGTACAAGACTTTGTTTCAAGAACGGGTGTTGACTCCCTAGCTATATCAATCGGTACAAGCCACGGCCGCTGCAAGTTTAAACCAGAGCAGTGCACACGCAACGCTGACGGCGTTCTTGTTCCGCCTCCGCTTGCGTTTGACATACTTGAAGAAATCGAAAAAAGGCTTCCGGGCTTTCCTATTGTGCTGCACGGCTCATCCTCTGTCCCTGCTGACTATGTGCGCCAAATTGAGCAGTACGGCGGCAAGCTTTCTGATTCCGTAGGTATTCCAGAAGACCAGCTTAGAAGGGCGGCGAAATCTGCTGTCTGTAAAATAAACATAGACTCAGATGGAAGGCTCGCGATGACAGCGGCTGTTAGAAAGGTTTTCGCGGAAAAGCCCGATGAGTTTGACCCTAGAAAGTATCTTGGTCCTGCCCGCGATGAGCTTAAAAAGATTTACATGCACAAAAACGTAAACGTCCTGGGCTCTGCTGGTCATCTTTAATGACGTTTTAACAAGATAACGCATCAGGCTATGGCCGCAAGGGGCAAGCTCTTGCGGCTTTTTTATTCGCTATAACTTGCTAAAATAGCGCGCGCTGTCAGTTATTGTGTATAAAAGATTTCTAATCATCTAGCTAACAATTTTTTCATCCTTAAATATTTTTTTTATTCTCTATTTTTTTCGCTTAAGCTATTGACAACGCCTAAAATGTGAGTTTACACTAACTATAGTGTTAACTCCAGGTAACGGATAGCGGCAAGGCGATTGAAGCCTATAAGGAGGTGAGTGGTGGTTCCATTGGTTTTTTCTGGTATAGGTGTTGAAAGCACAATAAAGCAGGTTGGCGGCAAGACGGAAGACAGGCTGCGTCTTGAACAGATGGGCTTTGTAACCGGCGCTGCCGTAACGGTTATGTCTGAGTTTTCGGGCAATATCATCATAAAGGTTAAAGATTCAAAGGTTGCTTTAAGCAAGGATATGGCGGTTAAGATTTTAGTTTAACGCTTTTTTTGCTTTTTGTGTTAGCTCGAGTTAATAATTGTAGTACAGGAGGATTTAATGGCTACTTTGAAGGACGCAAAAGTCGGAGAGACGGTTTCTGTTGTAAGGCTTGGCGGGCAGGGGGCCGTTAAGCGCAGAATCATGGATATGGGTATTACAAAGGGCGCTGAAATCTTTGTAAGAAAGGTTGCCCCTCTTGGCGACCCTGTAGAAGTTACTGTGCGCGGCTATGAGCTTTCAATAAGGAAGGCTGACGCTGAGCTTATTGATATAAAATAGCTTTAGGAGGAAAGAAGTGACGATAGCTCTTGCTGGAAACCCCAATAGTGGGAAAACTTCGTTGTTTAATGTTTTGACAGGCGCCAACCAAACTGTTGGTAACTGGCCTGGCGTTACTGTAGAAAAAAAAGAGGGCGCACTCAAGTCGGACAAGTCTATTAAAATTGCTGACTTGCCTGGCATTTACTCGCTTTCGCCTTATTCTCTTGAAGAGGTAATTACAAGGAATTATCTGCTTCAAGAAAAGCCGGACGCGATTATCAACATAATTGATGCCACCAATCTTGAGCGCAACCTTTTCCTTACAACGCAACTACTTGAGCTCGGTATTCCCACTGTAGTGGCCCTTAACATGATAGACGTTGTAAGAAAAAGGGGTGAGGTGATCGATATTGAATTCCTTTCAGAAAAGATTGGCTGCCCCGTGGTTGAAATTTCCGCGCTAAAGAATGAGGGCATAGACAACCTTGTACTCACCGCGATTGCTGCTGGAAATGGCAATGGGGCAGAACCCTTGCATATTTTTGCGGGCGTTACAGAGCATGCTATAGCCCATATTGAGGAGTCTTTGGGCTCATCAATTCCTGAAAACAAAAAGCGGTTTTACGCTGTAAAGATTTTTGAGCGTGACAGCAAGATAAATGACGCTTTAAGCCTTAGCAGTTCTATCCTTTCGCATATTGAAGGGCACATTGTGGAAGCTGAAAAGGAAATGGATGACGATTCCGAAAGCATTATAACAAACGAGCGATACACGTATATAAGCGGCATTATCAAAGGCTGCTACAAGTCAAAACGGCATATTGCTGAAACTACTTCAGATAAGATAGACAAGGTTGTAACAAACCGCTTTTTGGCCATTCCTATCTTTGTTGCTGTTATCTTTGTAATTTACTATATAGCGGTTTCTACTGTAGGCGCTGTGGGAACAGACTGGGCAAACGACGGCTTGTTTGGCGACGGCTGGCATCTGTTTGGCATAGGGGCTGGAGCCTATGAAGACGCTGTTGGCGACTACGGGGATGCTTCCAATGTAGTGGGTGGTTATATCGAAGCGCAGGGCTTGGACGAGCTGGCGGAGACGCTTGATAGCGAGGCTGAAGACTTTGACCCGCTGTTAGCGTCTGCGGCGTTAAGCGCAATGCTTGCTAGCGTTGATTCCGCTTACACCTTCACCTATGAGGTTGAGGATGAAGAGACGCTTGAAGTGATGGAAGAGGCTGCCACAGGAGAAGATGTTGTTGAGGCGGTTGAATTGCTGCTTTCGTACAACTTGGAGGAGCCTGATCCTGCCGATTACGGCATTTGGGTGGTGGGCATTCCTGTGATAATTGAAGGCGGCTTGGATGCCATAGGCTGCGCTGACTGGTTAAAGGCCTTGTTGCTTGACGGCATTGTGGCGGGCGTTGGTGCCGTTCTTGGTTTTGTGCCGCAAATGCTTGTCCTCTTTATAATGCTTGCTCTTCTTGAAGAATGCGGGTACATGGCGCGCGTTGCTTTTATTCTTGACCGCGTCTTTAGGCGCTTTGGGCTTTCGGGAAAGTCGTTTATTCCAATACTTATAAGCACGGGCTGTGGAATACCAGGCGTTATGGCTTCGCGCACAATAGAAAGCGAAAAAGACCGCCGCATGACTGTAATGACGGCGACCTTTATGCCCTGCGGCGCCAAGTTGCCTGTTATTGCCTTGATTGCGGGAGCTATTTTTGGCGGCGCGTGGTGGGTTGCCCCTTCAGCCTATTTTGCGGGCATTGCGGCAATCATCATTTCAGGAATTATGCTTAAAAAGACAAAGATGTTTTCAGGCGAGCCCACTCCGTTTGTCATGGAGCTACCCTCTTATCATAGGCCTACCTCTGGCTCTGTTTTTAGGTCAATGTGGGAAAGAAGCTGGTCATTCATAAAGAAGGCAGGCACCGTAATTCTTGCAACCACAATAGTAATATGGTTTACGTCGAGCTTTAGCTGGAGCCTTGAAATGGTGGATGACTATGAAGGAAGTATTCTTGAAAGCATAGGCTCTACGCTTTCATGGATTTTTGTGCCGCTCGGTTTTGGTACTTCGGAAGCTACTGTGGCCACTCTATTGGGGTTGGTTGCAAAGGAAAACTTTGTAGCTACATTCGGCATTCTATACGGATTTGGCGAAGTTACGGAAAACGGCGTGGAGTTTTGGGGAAGATTGCGAGCTGAATATACAGCCCTTGCAGCCTATGCTGTGCTAATATTTAACTTGCTTTGCGCGCCGTGCTTTGCAGCTATTGGGGCAATTAAGCGCGAAATGAATAACGGCAAATGGACATGGTTTTCTATTGCGTACCAGTGCGGGTTCGGATACTGCATAGCCCTTATGGTTTACCAGTTTGGAAGCCTTTTTATGGGCAACGGAAACATGATAGGAACTATTGCCGCCCTAATTGTTCTTGTGGCAATGCTTTACCAGCTTTTTAGGCCAAACCGCAATGCAATAAGGAAGGCAGCGGCTGTAGCGTAAGTGGATTTAACGATTGGCAAGGCGTAGGATGCTGTGGGGCATCCTGCAGCTTTGCTAAAAGATTTCGTTTTAGGAGATTGTAAGATGAATTTTTTAGCTGAAAACTGGGGCACTATAGTAACAGGCTTTGCGGTTGCTGTTGTTGTTTTTTTTGTTTTTAGAAAGCTTATCAAGGATGCGATAAAGGGAAAATCATTTTGCGGTTGCGGATGCAGCTCATGCGGCTGCGGATGCGGGCATACTGAAAAGACTAGCTGCTCTGCTACAATGGAGGTTATTGAAAAGCAGTAACGAAAAGCTCTTGCCTGTTAAGGTTAAAGTCTATAAAATTCTTTTATGCGTAAAGAGTTTTTGGACTACAGTGTTGTAAGGAATAATGCACTAAAGCTTGCTAAGCGTATTTACGAAGATGGCTTTGTGCCTGACATTATTTATTGCTCCCTTCGTGGCGGCGCGTACATGGCGAATTCTATAAGCGAGTACTTTAAGATTGTAAAGCGAAAAGAAAAAAGCCATCGTCCTGTTCTCTTTGCGGCGGTTGTAGCGCGCTCGTACACTGATGTTAAGGAGCGTAGTAAGGTAATGGTTGATGGCTGGACATACTCCCCTGACTATTTGCGACCTGGCGACCGCATACTTTTAATAGATGATATTTTTGATTCAGGCAATACGATTAACGTGCTTGTAGACATTTTCCTTGAAAAGGGCGTTCCTAGAAAAGACGTAAAAGTTGCGGTTCACGACTACAAATGCTTTTCATACATTAAAGAGCAGCTTCCAACACAGCCTGACTACTGGTGTCGCCGCCACGAAATCAAAAGTCCTGAAGACGACTTGTGGATTCACTATATGAGCCATGAGCTTGTAGGTCTTTCAGAAAAAGAACTTGAAGAGTTCTATTATAGTGATGATCCGTCGCTCCGTTCTGTCCTTTCTGTTATAAACGAAAGCGTTAGCTAAAGCGCCTTAAGCAATGGCGCTAAACTTTAGCTAACTGCAGCTTTTATCCTATGAGAGAGCGCAAGGCTTTTCTTTGTGGCATTGACGAGGCGGGGCGCGGATGCCTTGCAGGGCCTGTGTGCGCGGCGGCGGTTATTTTACCAGAGGATTTTAACTTTTCGCTTCTTGATGATTCAAAAAAGCTCTCTCCAAAAAAGCGCTTTGCCGCCGCGCAAGTGATTTATAGCGATGCTCTAGCTTGGGGGGTAGGCTGGGCGAGCAATGTGGAAATTGATAGCGTTAATATCCATAATGCGACCTTGCTTGCAATGAGCCGCGCGTACAAAGATGCCGCAACAATGCTTTCACAGCGTATTGGCATTCCGCTTGCCCAAGTGTTGCCGCTTCTTGAAGTGGTAGTTGATGGGCTTTACACGCCTAGCCTGGAGTGCGCTTTATGCAGGGCAGTAGTTAAAGCCGATGCTTCTATCCGCGAAGTTATGGCGGCATCCATTCTTGCAAAAACCGAACGAGATACTAGTATGTGCCACTACGCGGAGCTTTATCCCGGCTATAGCTACGAAAAGCATAAAGGCTACGGCACAAGGGAGCACGTAGCGGCTATTGCGGAGCTAGGACCATCGCCAATCCAGCGGAGCAGCTTCAAGGTGAAAAAGGATCAAGCGCCGAAAAGCTAGGCGGAATCCCGTTACGCAAGCCTATCCTCCTAGCCGCCTTTGAGCAGAGACAGCCTGCGCTTTGCAATGAATGGCTACTAGCCCATATATCCACTAAAAAAATCGATGTCCACGCTTTTAATTTTGTAAACGCGGTTTACCCGAGCGCCAAAGTTGTGCTCTATCATAAGCCTTGCAAGCTTAGCGCCGTCAATCAGGATAATGTGCTGTCTTTCGGCGTATTCCACGGCCTTTTGTGAAAACTTTGCCGTTGTTACAAACAAGCTCTTGCCATCAAGTCCTGCGATTGCGCCCGCAAACTTTTGCAGCTCAGGCTGCCCTACCGTCCTTTCGGCATCCCATTTCTTTGCCTGAATGTAAATAAGGCTAAAGCCCAAGCGGTCTTCCATAATTATGCCGTCTATGCCGTCATCGCGGGATGGGGAAGTTACGCGACCTGCGTTTTCAAAGGCGCCGTAGCCCATCTTGTGCAAAAGGTCGATTGCCATCTGCTCAAATGCCTGCGGGGAAAGTTTAGCCACTTCGCTCAAGATTTCGTCTGCAAGTTGCGAATTTAGCTCGCTAAAGGCTTCCTCTATTATCTCGTCAGGCGTCTTGGTTTCGCCATCGCCGTCATTTTGCACAAGATAAGGCTGCTCGTTTTCTCCAACAGACGAGA
>CAYYCW010000025.1:0-13120 GCA_964470435.1 uncultured Treponemataceae bacterium | reverse complement strand
TTAGCTACTGACTACTATCTTAGTCGCCTTTTTGGTGATTTTTTTGTAGCGTGGTAAAAAATTTTCATTTATACTTAAATGGCTAAAAAAAGCACGTATGAGGAGGGATGAGCATGGCAAAGGTGTTGTCAATTATTTTAGGCGGTGGCAAGGGAACAAGGCTTTACCCGCTTACAAAGGAGCGCTCAAAACCCGCCGTACCCTTTGGCGGTAAGCACAGAATTGTAGACATTCCGCTTTCTAACTGCATTAACTCAGGATTTAAGCAAATTTATGTTTTAACGCAGTTTAATTCGGCTTCCCTTCACTTGCACATTAAAAAGGCTTACAACTTTGACGCTTTTTCTAGAGGCTTTGTTGAAGTCCTTGCGGCTGAACAAACCTTTAGCCATTCTGGTTGGTATGAGGGAACAGCTGACGCGGTGCGGAAAAACTTTACGCATTTTATGCCGCAAATGCCTAGCCACTACATTATTCTTTCAGGTGACCAGCTTTACAGAATGGATCTTGCGGCATTCCTGAAGTGCCATGAGGATGCTGGTTCAGACATTACAATCGCTTGCACGCCTGTTACCCGCGAGGATGCCTCTGGCTTTGGTATTCTAAAGGCTGATAGCGAAAACCGTATTACGGCTTTTATGGAAAAGCCTGCCGCTGACAAGGACATAAGTGACTGGATTATTCCTGATGCGGCGCGCACGGAAGCCGCTACAGAAGGAAAGGATTACCTTGCTTCTATGGGAATTTATATTTTTAACGCTGACGTTATGGAAAAAGCCCTCGACAATGATTACACTGATTTTGGAAAGCAAGTAATTCCTTCAACGCTAGAAAAATACCACGTTTCAGCCTACACGTATGACGGCTATTGGGAAGACATTGGAACAATAAGGAATTTCTATGACGCCAATTTGGGGCTTACGGATATTAAACCTGAATTTAATTTTTATGATGAGGAAGCCCCTATTTACACGCACAACAGGCACTTGCCCGCGTCAAAGCTTAACAGGGCTACCATTGAAAGGGCTATTACAAGCGAAGGCTGCATAATAAACGATGCTACAATCATGCATTCTGTTATAGGAGTGCGCTCTGTTATTGAGGCGCAATCTTTTCTTGAAGGCGTAATATGCATGGGGGCCGATGTCTATGAAACGGATGCGGAAAAGGCCTTAAATCGCAAGAACGGCATCCCCAACATAGGCATAGGAGAGCATTCAAAAATTAGGGGAGCAATCATTGATAAAAACTCAAGGATAGGGCACGGTGTCTCCATAGGGATGGGCAACACCCCAAAGGATGGCGACTACGGCTTTTACCATGTTGTTGATGGTATTTATGTAATAACGAAGAACTCAGTTGTCCCCGACGGCACAGTTATTTAGCCAAGGCGCTAGTCTAGGCATCCCTTGCAAGCGCTTTCCAGCACAGATGACTCTTGCCTTTTAACCTCAAGTGCAATTTCGCCGTCCCTTTCTTCAACATATAGCTCATCGCCTGAAAAAATCTTGCCGTCTAGAATCATTGAAGAAAGTGGGTCTTCTATTTTGCGCCTCACAAGCCGCGCCATTGGTCTTGCGCCCATTTCGCTTTCATAACCGTTGCTCACAAAAAATTCGCGCGCGCCAGAAGAAACAGAAAGTGCTATGCCTTGAGCTTCAAGGGAAGATGCAAGCTCGCTTATGTGAATGTCAAGTATTGCAGAAATTTCCGCATAAGAGAGCGGCTTAAAGACAATTACCTCGTCAATTCTATTGATAAACTCTGGCTTAAAGAAGCGGCGCAATTCTGAAGAAACTGCAGCCTTCATCTCTTCATAGGAAGGCACAGAGCCCTCAAAGGCGGAAAATCCCAAGCGGTTTTCACCTGAAATAAAGCGAGCACCTGCGTTTCCAGTCATTATTATAAATGCGTTCGAAAAGTCCGCAAGACGCCCTGAAGCATCGTAGAGTTCTCCTTCTTCTAGCACCTGAAGCAAAAGACCGAACACGTCAGGGTGCGCCTTTTCAATTTCATCAAAGAGGACAACGGAATAGGGTTTTCGCCTAATTTGTTCTGTAAGGAAGCCTCCGTCATCATAGCCTATGTAGCCGGGCGGGGCGCCTATGAGCTTTGCAGCATTGAACTTTTCCATATATTCGCTCATGTCAATGCGGATGACGGCTGACTCAGTCCCAAAGAGGAACTTGGCCAAGGCCTTTGCAAGAAGCGTTTTGCCCACCCCTGTAGGCCCCATAAAGACAAATGATGCCGCGGGGCGCTTTTTTGTCTTAATGCGGGCGCGGCTTCGCCGTATAGCGTTTGCCACAGCGCTTACAGCTTCATCTTGGCCAATCACTGTGCGGTGAAGCTCTTTTTCCATAGAAATAAGGCGAGCGCTTTCGTCAGCTCCAGGAAGGGTTACCGGCACTCCTGCAATTTCAGAAACAACTGCTGCAATGTCTTGTTCTGTAACCTCGCCTGCAAAAAAATCGCTGTCATGCAATTCCCACTGCTTTTCCAAGTCATCAAGCTGCGTTTTAAGAGAAAGCACCTCGTCGCGCATAAGGGCCGCCCTATCATAGTCTTGCGTTTTTATAAGCTCATCCTTTTGCGCGTTCAATGCGGCTATTTTATTTCCAATTTGAGTTAAAGCTTCTGCTTGCGGATCATTTTCAATTTTTCTCCTAGCGCCCGCCTCATCAATAATGTCAATAGCCTTGTCAGGGAAAAACCTAAGCGGAATGTAGCGGCCTGCAAGAGAAACCGCAGCGGAAAGAGCCTTCTCTGAATACTCAACATGATGAAAAGTTTCGTAGGCACCTTTTATGCCGCGAAGAATTTCTATAGTTTGTTCTGCTGAAGGTTCAAGAACAGTGACAGGCTGAAAGCGCCTGGCAAGGGCAGAATCTTTTTCTATATATTTGCGATATTCATTTTGTGTTGTAGCGCCAATGCAGTGAAGCTTGCCGCGGGCGAGGGCAGGCTTTATCATGTTGGAAGCATCTATGGAGCTGCCTTCTGCGCCGCCGGCTCCTACAATCATGTGTATTTCATCAATAAAAAGAATGACATCGCCTGCAGCTTCAATTTCACGCAAAATGCGCTTAAAGCGCTCTTCAAACTCGCCGCGGAATTTTGTGCCCGCAACAATAAAGGCAAGGTCAAGCTCCATAACGCGCTTTCCAATCAAGTTTCTAGGAACGCGCTCCGCTGCAATTTCTGAAGCAAGACCTTCAACAATGGCTGTTTTACCTACGCCTGGCTCCCCGACTAAAAGAGGATTATTTTTAGTACGCCTTGAAAGAATTTGAATAAGGCGTCGTGTTTCAGCTGTCCTTCCTACGATAGGGTCAATTTTACCATTGCGGCATTCCATGGTAATATCCCTGCAAAAGGCAGAAAGCCTATCCTGATGCATGCTGTGAGGCCTGGATTCGTTGTGGTAAGTGCGTCTATATTGGTCAGGGGTCATCATGTATTCTGGATAGAGCTCTTTTACTGCTCTTTTAACCTGATCTTCAGATATATTTTCCTGTCGGATAAAAAGATTTGATATGCTTGAATCCTCACAAAGGCAAGCTAAAACCTGATGCTGCGTTCCGATGTATTTATGTCCCATTTCAGAAGCGTACTCTGATGCTGCTTCAAGAATAGTGCGCATTCTAGGGGAATTCGGAATATTCCCCAAAAAAACAGCAGGGGTTTCAGTTCTTACGCTTTCTTCAAGTTCTTTTAGCAAAAGCTTAGTGTTCAGTCCAAGCTTTCTTAAAAGATCAAAGCCTGCTCCTTCCATGCCAGCAATCATTGCAATCATCAAGTGCTCAGGATGCACTTGAGCGGAACCCAGCCTGCGCGCCTCATTTGGAGCTTGAACGCTGTAAAGACGCTGGGCTGTTGGGGAAAGACCCACTGACATAATCAGCCTCCTAGCTATATCGTTACTTTAACTGTATACAAAATAATAATCACTCTAATGATATACTCTATCAAATTTTTCTAAAAATCTCCACAGGCTTTTCGCGCACAGATCTCAATACAGGAATAAGTGAAAACAATACAGATAAAACAAGGGTGCCAGTTGCCACAAAAAACAATGCGCCAAAGTCAAGCTGCACAGGAATTGTTTCAAGATAAAGGGAGGGATCAAGCAGGTGAACTTCCTGTAAAAGCAATTGTGCCGCTTCAAGTTTTTCAAATGCTCTAAAAAAAGCGAGCGCCCCATTTATGCATTGCTCTATAAGATGGAAAATACCATTTATATAAAGAGAGCACAAAACGCCTGAAGGAAGCCCAATTATTAGGCCGCCAAGTCCTGTAAAAAATCCTGCAATCAAAAACGAAAAGGCTATGCAAGCAGGGGAAGCGCCCGCGCTTTTAAGGACAGCAATTTCCCGCCGCCTTTCAAGGACAAGCATAACCATAGCCGATGAAATATTTACTGCCGCGACAAGCAAAATCATAAATGCTATAAATAGAAGAAGGGTACGCGCAGTGTTAAAGGAATGAAACTGCGAGCGGTTAAGGCTTTCCCAAGTGTAAAGGAAAAATCCTTGCGGAAGAGTTAGGCTAACCGCATCCAGATTTTCTTCAATCCCGGAAAATGGATTATTTGTGCGAACGCTAATAAATGCGCTCACCCCTGTCTTGTCAAGCAGTTCAAAGCCGATTTCAAAGGGGATAAAAATCCAGAGAGCATCCATTTCTTGGTAGCCCGAAGAAACAGTATCTTTTAGCTCAAAAGAAGAAAAGCGAGGAACAGTACTGCCGTCAGGAAGTGTGCGCATAGTTAAAAGCCTAAACGTATCTCCTCTTTTAAGGCCAAGATCAGCGGCTAACTTTTCTCCCATAAACGCTATGTTTCCTTCAAAATCCTCTTTGCTCACTGTATCTGTTAAAGAAAAGCGCAAAAGGCCAGAATCTACAGATACCGCTGTAAAAAAGTCCCAAGTCAAGGCGCGAATTTGGCCGCCCGCGCGTCCGTTAGGGCCTACAGCAATCCCTATTCCCTGGCATTCAGGCCAAGAGCCTTTAATTCCAGGAAGCGCGGCTAGACTATCAGCCAGCTCAAGGTATTCGCCTGCTGTGTATTCAGAGCGCGGGTCAGGGATCGCTGAAATATGTGATCGCGAAAGTTCAATTATTCTTGCAGAAATGCCTGCAATCATTCCATCGGCAACTACGATGATAACAATAAGCGGAACAAGGCTTAAAGCAATTCCAAGAAGAGCTCCGTATAAGCTTTTACGCGCGTTGGAGCTTTCCCTATTTTTTCCTATTCCAAGATAGGAGAACGCGAGGCGCACGGAAACAAAGAGGTTCATGCCTCTTCCTCGTGCAAAGTTCCGCCTGAAAGCGTGTAAACCCTATCAGCAAGGCGGGCTGCCGCCCTGTCATGCGTTACCATAAGTAGGGAGCTTCCGTTTTCGGTTACAACAGAAAAAAGCGCATCCAAAACTGACTCAGAATGAAAGGGGTCAAGGTTTCCCGTAGGCTCATCGGCAAGCACAAGGCGCGGGCGGTTTACAAGGGCGCGAGCGACAGCAACACGCTGACGCTCCCCGCCTGAAAGCTGGGAGGGAAGATGCTTCATACGCTTTTCAAGATTAAGGCGTACAAGAAGTTCCCTTGCCCGCTCAACAGCAGCTAATCTCTTCATCCCGCCAATAAGACCGGGAAGCACAACGTTTTCAAGCGCTGTAAAGTCTTTAAGGAGATAGTGAAACTGAAACACAAAGCCTATAAAGTGCCTGCGGTATTCTGCAGCTTCAATCTCGTCAAGCGCGTGCACACTGAAATTGTCGGCTTTAACGCTACCCGACGAAAGCGGCTCAAGTGCCCCTATAATGTTTAGCAGCGTGCTTTTTCCGCAACCTGACTCGCCTAAGATAATGTTGGTCGTTTTAGGAAAAATCGAAAGATTAAGGTTCTGCAAAACGCTTAGCGTTTCTCCGCCTGCATAAAACGACTTGCATACATTTACGCATTCAACAACCGGCGAGGCGTGCTCAAGGCTTGCTCCATTTTTTCTTTTAGAGCCTAAATTTGGCGCAAGATTATTCATAGCGCAAGATCTCCTGTGGCTTAAGCAAAGCTATCCTTTTTCCTGCAATCCATGCTGCAAAGCCTGCGGAAAAAATGCCCAATGCAAATACAAAAAGCACTTCGTGAAACACAATTCCTGCCCTAAGCCCGTCCATGTAAAAGTATTGAGGGTCAAAAAGGCTGAATGCGCTAGGCTCTTCAAAACCCAAAAGATGGGCAACAAACACTCTAAAGGCTGTAACAATGTCTTCGGCAAGTCCAAAAACATCTTCAATGCGCACTGAAATACAAAGCCCGCACAAAAGGCCAAGCACAGAGCCCACAAATCCTAGCGCAAGCCCATTAGCTAAAAACACGCGCTGTATTTCAGCAGGGCGGGCGCCTGAAACTGAAAGCACGCAAATGTCTTCCCTTCGCTCATAAACAGCGCGGCGCATACTGTTGTATAGATTTACCGTTACAACCACAAAAATTAAAAACGAAACAAGAAAAAGCGCGTTTTTTTCTACTTTTAGCGCCCCAAAAAAAACTCGGTTATATGACCTCCAAGATTCAAATTCCGCATTTGGGGCAACTTTTTTTGCAGCAATTATAAAATCAACATCGCGGTAAGGATTGCGCAGTTTAATTGCTGCAAGAAGTTTTTTGTCATCTTCGCCATTGCCAAAAATATCCGCTCCCGTCTTGTCTGAAATAAAAACGAAGGAATTATCAATATCGTAATATCCCGTGTGGAATGTGCCGCTTATATGAAGCTCTCCGTTTTGAGGAAACATGTCAGTATCCCTGGAGCCTGAAACTGCAAGAAGAGAAAACGATTCGCCTTCTGTTACGCCTAACCTTTTTGCAAGCTCATAGCCAATTACTGCAGAATATTCAGCTGAAATGTCAAAGTCACCAGTTGAAATTTCAAGGGCTGAAGCAAGCCCTAAATCCATTTCAAGCACATTGGTTGGCACAGAGCGAACAAGGACAGAAGCTTGCCTTCCGCTCATTCCGCTTGCAAGTGCTTGGTTTTCACCAAAGGCATAAATCGAAGAGATGCCGTCAAGGGCAGCTATTTTTTCAAGGTCTTTAAAAGAGGCGCGCGCTCGCGCGTGGGAAGAGCTTACTTCCATAATTGAGCTAATGTAGCCTCCCTGCAAGCCATTCATTACAGAAAGTACTACAATTAGCGCGGCAACCCCGAAAGCTATGCCAAGCACAGACAAAATCCCCGTTCCCGCAGCCTTTCCCTTTGCGTCAACAGCGCCAAAGCGACCTGCCACAAACAAAATCCATCTAGATTTTTTCATTATCGGTCTGTCTACTCCGTCTCTTTTGCTTCTTGCCTTAGCCAAGAGTTCTTGGGGCGAACTCTAACGCCGTCCCTATATTCAGCGGTGTAAATTGCCTCTCCTTCATAAAAAACAGTTTCGGTTCTAGAATTTCCTTCACCATATTGTATGATTTTTGCAAGAACACCTTCCTTATAAATTGTACAGCTTTTAACAGAGCCATCTTCATTATATGTATAAATTTTCTGCTCTTTAGAAACAGAGTCTTTTTCGGGAGCGCGTGTTTCCTGAATTGATGAAACAAGATTTTGGCCTCCCTTCTCGCCTCGGGAAGGTTCGTATTCCATCTGCAACCTTGAAAGTACATCTCCGCCAGAAGAAAAGAGGATGTCCTCGCTTTCCATTCCATTACTGTCAAAGGCAACACGGCTTGTGCCTTCAGGTGAAGTGGTTACGCGAATACATGGATACATTCCCTCACTGAAATATTCCCAAACTGTAACAGCATATTCTTTTCCGTCTCTCCATTCAGTTCGCCTTGTAGGCCTAAGAAGGGAATCTGCCTCTTCAATAACCAGGCTGTCGTTTTCCGAAATTACAAGGGAGCGCGAGGTTGTGCGTGTGTAAACGCCTTGCTTTGACATTCCGCTCAAAGAAAAATTAGGGCGAGCCTCCCCCGAAGTTGTAGCGGCTTTACAAATAGCTACAAGAATGAAGGCAGCCTTAAAAAAGACCGCGCGCGCTGACGCGCTCTTTGCTTTAATTCGTTTAAGCATAGTTTCCAAGAAAATCCTCAAGCCAGGCTGCTGCGCTAAAAGGCGCAAAATCCTTATACGTTTCGCCCGTGCCCACAAACACAACGGGAAGGCCAAGCTCTCTGCCAATGGAAACGACAATGCCGCCCTTAGAAGTAGAATCGTACTTTGTAAGGATAATGCCGTCAACGCCTACAGCTTCATGGAAAACTTCAGCTTGCCTAAAGCCGTTTTGCCCCGTAGTAGCGTCAAGGACGAGCAGTTTTTTGCAGCAGCCTTCAGTGGCTTTTTGCATTGCAATGCGGTCAATTTTTTCAAGCTCGCGCACAAGGTTTTCCCTATTATGAAGTCGGCCAGCTGTATCCGCAATGACAAGGGCGGAGCCTGCGCTTTGAGCCGCTTGCGCCGCGTCAAATACAACGGCTGCAGGATCAGCGCCGTGTTTTTGCGCTACAATCCTTAAATCTAGCCTTTTAGCGTGAATTTGCAGTTGCTCAATGGCAGCCGCGCGGAAAGTATCCGCAGCCGCAAGCATAACAGGAAAGCTTAGCCTTTCCTTATACCACGCTGCCATCTTTGCAGCTGTTGTAGTTTTCCCTGCGCCGTTTACGCCTAAAAGCACATAGATAGAAACAGCGCCTGCAGGAGGCTCAAGCTCAGCAGTCTTAACCCACTGCGAAAGCACATCCTTTAGTGCAACAACAACGCCCTTTTCATCACTGATTTTTTCAAGGCGGCATTTTTTTTCAAGCAATTCTGAAATTTCAAGCGCAGCTTTTGCGCCAACATCTCCTTCTATGAGAGTGTCCGTCAAGTCCTCAAAAAACTCATCAGGGATTTCGCTCTTTCCCTTTAGTAAATTTTTAAGAGCTTCGCCAAACTTAAATTTCTTCAATTTCTTTCTATTGCTCCTTGCGCTCTTAAATCCAAGCTCTTAACGCAATTCAGCTTGGCGCGGAATCACCTGGTTGGCTCTTACCAAGTAGATAATAGCTTGAACAACCAAGTTAACGCCTAAGGCAATGCAGACGCCAACAGAAACATTCCCCGCGATAGTCCAAGGTTTTATGCTTTCCGCATCCGTAATGCGCCCTTCGTTATAGGCAATTGTGCGCGCGTTGGCCTCCCCTGTAAGCAAAAAGGCTGCAGGAAGCGCAAGGTAAAGGGCGCCGAGCGACCAGTAAAGTATTTTCCTTTGCCTAGAAATTCGCTTTTCTGCAGTTTGCGCGTCAGGAGAAACAGCAGCCCTTACCGCCCCACCACTTGCTATCTCTTCATTAGGATTGAAGATAAAAAAGGTTTGCACATCGCCGTAGACCACCTCGCCAATTTGCGGGATTGCAGGAAGTTCCACTTCTTGCGGAGTTTCGCCAAAATACTTTGTACGCAAAAAAAGGGATGTTGCCTGCTCTCCTGCGTCAAAGGCTACATTGACAGATGCAATAGGAAGAAGGGAAATATCCACGCTAAACTCATCGCTTTCTGTAAAGTCCTTAGTTAAAACAGAAGAAGCGTAGCCTTGAGCAGAAGCTTCTATTGTATGTGCGCCTGCAAAAACCGCTACAGGCTCATCAATGTTGTGTACCATAACGCCGTCAACGCTAACAGTAGCCGTTTTAGGATTTGCAGAAATATAAAGCAAAACAGGCTCCCTGTTAGAAACTTGGGATAAAAGCGAAAGAGCTAAAAACTCTACAGCGTCTTCAAGGTCATCGTAATGCCCGGCGTAATAAATCCTTTCAGAAGCGATTGCGCCATAGCCTGTTTCAAGGGAGGCAAAAGCATACATATAGCCGCCAACGTCTCGGATTTCTCCCGTTAAAATAGCTGAAATGCCGTCGCGGTAAAGGGATTGCGCAAGTGAAACGCCTTTTTGCGGCGTGTAAAGCCCCGCCTCGTCTTCAACGCGGAATGTTACTGCTACGTTTTCCTTGTTAGGCTTTTCTGCGGTCTTCTTGGACTTTCTTTTTTTTCGCTTGCCTCCCTTTTCTTCTAAAGGAGGCTCCCCTCTAATTTGCCTTTCAAGCTCTGCAATTTCCTTATTTTTTTCTTTTATGAGCTCATCATATTCTTCTCTTTTTTCTTCTTTTTCGTCATCATCGTCAAAAGAAAAAAAAAGTGAATCGCGGCTGTAAATTAAGTTTCTGCGCTCCTCTGTCAATGTCATTCTCTTGTTGTAAAGATCGCGCAGTTCACGTTCCCGCCTTTCATCCGCATCTACAAAGCGCTGTTGAGCTTCTCCTAACCGTTCAATAATTAAAAGCGGCATAACGCTTGCATAAGAGGCATACTCTTCTGGCACGCCAAAAAGGGTAAAAGCACAGGCTGAAAGCGCCCAGCCTTCCTTATCATCTTTGTTGCTGCTAGGCGAAGAAGACTGTGCAGGGAGGGAAGGTGGAAATGCGGCTGTAAAAACAGAAAAAAGCGCGAAAAAAAATAGTGCGCGACCGCCTTTCATAAGCCATCGCCTACAGCCGTGTCAAGCGAAATGTTTTGCCACTTAGCGCTTAAATACGCTTCTATAAAGGGGTCAAGGTCGCCATCCATCACCGCTTGGATATTTCCCGTTTCGTGCCTTGTGCGCAAATCCTTTACCATAGTATAAGGTTGAAACACATATGAGCGTATTTGGTTTCCCCAAGAAATATCCTTTTTTTCAGAAGCAAAGCGCTGATTTTCCTCCTCTTTTTTTCTGCGGTAATGCTCGTAAAGCCTAGCCTTTAACATGCTCATTGCAATTTGCCTATTCATGATTTGGCTGCGCTCCGACTGGCAAGCAACTACAATGCCCGTTGGAATGTGCGTAAAGCGCACAGCAGAATCCGTCTTGTTGACGTGCTGGCCGCCCGCGCCCCCAGAGCGGTAAGTGTCAACCCGCAAATCTTCGCTTCGAATTTCTACCTCGATTGTGTCATCAAGCTCCGGAAACACGTAAACTGATGTAAACGAGGTATGCCGCCTAGCGTTTGAATCAAAGGGGCTTATGCGTACTAGCCTGTGAACTCCTGCCTCACCCTTAAGGTAGCCAAAAGCGTAGTCGCCAGAAATTCTGTGCGTTACAGACTTTATGCCGCCGTCAGCCTCTAGCAAGTCCACAGTTTCTGTCTTGTAGCCGCGACGCTCTGCCCAGCGCAAGTACATTCGGGAAAGCATTTGCGCCCAATCGCAAGCTTCCGTGCCGCCTGCCCCAGAATGAATAGTAAGAAAGGCATTGTTTATGTCAACCTCGCCTGAAAGCAAATTGATGATGTTTTGTTTTTCAAAGTCTGTGCGAATTAAATTGATTTCAGATTCAATTTCTGGAACGAGTGAGTCATCATCTGACTCAACAGCGAGCTCATAAAGCGCTTCTAAGTCATCAACCCGATGCAAGAGATTCTCCCACGGCTCAACTCTACCTTTAAGGGCCTTAATTTCTGCCATAACTTTTTCCGCAGTCTTCGGGTTATCCCAAAAGCCAGGCTTGGCTGAAAGCGCTTCCTTTTCGGCTATTCTTTCCTTTATGGCAGCAGGGTCAAAGACACCCCCAAACTTCATCAACTGAGGCGCGAAGCTCAGCTATTGAGACTTTGCATTCTTCAAGAAGCATTAAAATCCTCCATATTAAGCGGCTTTTTGAGGATAGAATAATATGATAGAAATGTCAATTTAGGCTATAAAGGTTGACAGCTCTAAATAGCTCTCCTATTCGGCTGCAGCAGGGCTATACGCCTTGAACATTTGCTCAAAGTTTACAAAGGGCTGTTATCGGCTATGCTGCTATCTATGAATAGGGCAAAAGCAGCTGTCTCTTGGCAATTTTTGTTGAAGTTCCCTCATTTATACTAACGTTCAAGCAGACCGTGAGCGCGCCCGCCCGCGCAAATAATACGCGGCTACCTATATTCTCTAGCGCTTATCTTGCAGATCTTTTAGCTTCAGAGTCATCTCTTGTGGCGTGATTATAGGTATTTTTGATTTTGCAAAATCCTGCTTGTTGCGCGAAACAATGCATTCAGGTCGCGTCCCCAGCGAGCCGACACTCTTGTAGTGTAGGCTCGCTGGATCGCGCAGGCAGGCATTCGAGTTTAGAGCTTAGTTTCTAAGGCATTAGCAAAAAGCAATTTTTTAGCCTAAGGGCGGGTAAATGCTTTTGACTTGGGCATTGGGGGTATATACATTTAGTGCATAAAAATTTTATATTACTCTGAATACTTATTGCAAGGATAAAGAAAACACCTATGAAAATACGAACAAAGCTAATAGTTGCGGCGCTTGTCTCTCTTCTGCCCATATTGGCGGGCCTTGCCATAATCACAGTCACGGCGAGAAGCTCCGACCGCGTAAAGACTATCAACCTGATAACCGAATACAACAGTAGCGTGGCAAGCAACATTACCGTATTTTTTAATTCCGGCCTGGATATGGCAAGGAACCTTGCTACCTTGCAAGGCGTAACTATGGAAGCATGGGACTCGGGGGCGAGGGAAGTATTTAAGGCCTTTCAAGACATGAACGACTACATACAGGATATATCTATTGTAACAGAAGACGGAAGATCTTCCTCTACATCTATGGATGGTAACCCGTGGCAGGGAGGTATAGTCACCGAAGATGACACTGACCCTAACGCTGCGCCCGTTTTATTTACCGACCGTGACTATTTCCAGGCGCTTGTTACCAATAACCCAAGCGGGCGCTTTTCTATATTTGTAACGGAGCCCTACGCGAACCCTCTTGTAGCTTATAAGCGCGTCATTATGGTGGCGCCGATTATAAACGGTGGCAGATCGCGCGGTGTTGTGTGCGTTCTGCAAACCACAAATGCGCTTTCCGCCATTTACAGCAAGATTACAGCAAACTTTTATGATAGGTTTGGAGATGAGGCACGCCTCTACCTTATTTCTGACGGCGGGCAGCTTCTTGCCTCCCTTGAATATTCAAATGAGACGAACGGCTACGTTGACACGATTGAAGGCATTAGAGAAGCCGTAGATTCCAGCACGCTTGGGCAAGAGGCGCTTTCCGCATTTAGCGAGGCACAAAAGAGCAACGGGACTGTAATCAGCGCAACACTGGACGGCA
>CAYYCW010000024.1:0-13612 GCA_964470435.1 uncultured Treponemataceae bacterium | reverse complement strand
TGTTTTCTTTGCTGGCAAGGTACTCTAGATGCTCGCAGGTTTCTTTCATCACTGTGGCTAACCCCATTATTTTATCAGTTGTTACGTTTCTACTTGACGCACTCTCATGCGTCCTATCCCAGTGATAAAACACCTTATTAATAAAATAAGCTTTTTTGCATGAGCGTAGGCTAGTACAGAAAAACGCGTATCCTCACCGCCTATTTTAGCCTCTAGCGGAAAGGTCATTTTGTTTTCAAAAACAAGGCTTGCCTTAAAAAGCTTTCGCCAAACATTCGCATCGCAATACTCAGGACTTTCCTCAAGGCAAAAGTACCTTCAGGGTACTCATTAGAAGGATGCGCCTTATGTTCATCTTCCCAAATATAGCGCTACTGCACAAGGTCAGAATCTATGCGGTGCTAACGTCAAGGTATACTAGGTTTCAGGCTTTATCCAGTCGTCATTGTCAACAAAGCCGATGTACTCGCCACGCGCCGCTTCAAGCCCTGTATTCCGCCCAGCACTAGGTCCGCCGCTGTTTTCTTTCTTATGAATAACGACAAAGCGGCTATCTTTTGCAGCGTACTAGTCAAGGATAGCTGCGCTCCTGTCAGTTGAGCTATCATCCACGCAAATGCATTCCCAGTTACGCAATGTTTGCACTTGTATTGAGTCAAGGCAACGCCTAAGATAGCTTTCAGCGTTATAAACAGGAACAATGATGCTCACGCTCGGTATGTTTGAATTTTCTAGCATTATAACTACTTGCTGTTTTATTGCTTGATACAAAAATACAAGGAGTGGTGCAAATATTATAAAAGCGTTGGTAAAGTTGTCCACCTGCTCTGCCAAATTTCAATAGAAAAAATTGGCAGAAATTGACAAAAATGAAAAATTATCGTTAAATCACACTAGCATATGGAAGATTAGCTCATTTGGATAGAGCGTTGCCCTCCGGAGGCAAAGGCGGTGGGTTCGAATCCCGCATCTTCCAATAAGAAGAGGGCGACCTTATGACCGCCCATTAGAGTACTTCGGCTCGGCTAGCGCCTGCCTGACCATACAACCCTTAATACCTCGTATGCGCGATCTCTTACAGGCTTTGTATAATTATAGTTGCCAGCAATTTTTATAATATTTTCTATCATTCCGAGGTTATTTTCAGTAGTTGATGCAAGCTTTTCGTAAGTGTTAAGAATTTCTAAAGCAAGGGAGCTTGTAGGCAAAATAGCGTCAAACTTTCTATTAACCCAGTTTATCATTTCAAGGACCTTGCCATTTTCGTTGTAGCCAATATTTCCAAGCGCCTTTATCGCAGCAGTTACAACAGCAGGCTCCATATCTTCATATAATATTGCAAGAAGCACGGGGACAGCATCTTGGGAATTTGTCATGCCCAAAATCTCGCATGCCCTAAGCCTAATGTCAGGGTAATTTAAAACTCTTCTGCTTTCGTTCGTACGGGTAACTATGCCATCGCCAGCAATAGTGTTAAGGGCTTGCATAATATCATCAGTGATGTTCCCGCTGTTTACAGCTTCTTCAAGATACCTAAGCGCAAATTTCTTTGCATCGCGGTCAGAAGAGCGAACAAGCTCCCTGATAATAATGTTTTCTGCTGTTTCATTGGAAGAATAGTTGCTTCCAGAATATCCTGCATTTTGTGCTGCAAGAGGCAAAATGCAAAACAGGGCAAGAATAAAAAACATAGATTTTCCTAACATGATTAAAGATCCTCCTAGCGATCCGCTTAAAACTATTATCAAATAGCATACAACAAATAATGCAAAAATTCTAGCTTTTTTGCTGCAAAAGATTATTTAAGATTGTAAAAATTGCTTTTTTTTGATTTTTATTTGCGAGTTTCTAGCTTCCGTCATCTCCTTTTTCAGGGATATAAACTGCCACATGCCTCTTGCTTGATAATTCCATAAGTGCATATACGTTGTAGGGATTATAAACTCAATGCTGTTCACTCTTGCATTTTGGCACACAGGCACAAACATATATAAAATATTCTCCAAGTCTGTTAAGCTTTAAGTGCCTATATCTAAGAACTTTAGGAAGCTTTTCAGAAATATAGCCAAGATAGTCTTCTCTTGCAACATATCTTTATAATCGGTTAAAGATAGCTAATCTAGAGATCGTGTACAATACTTTGTGTAAATGAAAAAATGCACTTGATCAAGGAGTTGACTAAGGCTCTGAGATGACATACGCGAGTTCTTTTTATACCCCATGTATGTTAGGCAGCTGCTCTACACGACAAACGCGATAGAGTCCCTAAACTTAAGCCTGCGGAAGGTTATAAAGAATAGGGCTTTCTTTCCTCGATGATAATTTCATTTACAAAATTATGCATCTTTATATATGCAACGCGACAAAAAAGTAGAGTAGGCTATCCTAAACTGGGTGGCTGCTATGGGAGAAATCAGTTTACCGTCATGTTCGGGGATATGGTAAAATTATGAAAACAATTACACAAAACTATTGACACGCTCATTGCAAAAGCTATGATAGCCTTTTTAATAAAAATTATAAAAATTCTTTGAATTACAAGAATATATTTTACAATAATACTTTTATATTTATTGATGCATATTACGTTTTTTCAAGAATTTTTACTTTTCACTTGTGGTGCTAAAATACTTTTTAGGCAAGCTTCAAGCGCCCTTGCAGCCTTTCCTCTGTGCGAAATTCTATTTTTTTCTTCTGCAGAAAGCTCAGCTACAGACTTGCCTAAGTCCTTCAAAAACACTATAGGGTCATAGCCAAATCCACTATTCCCTAGCGAAGTTTCAAGAAGCTCGCCTTCTAGTGTTTCTTGCGCGGAAAAAAAGCGATCTTCTCCCACATACAAAACAAGGCAACACACAAATCTGCATTTTCGGTTATGCTTTCCTTGCATCTTTGAAAGAAGATAATTATTGCGTTCGCTGTCGGAAAGTTCTAAGCCGTTTTTTGAGCCAAATCTAGAAGAATAAATGCCAGGCGCACCTTCTAATGCGTCAACACAAAGACCAGAATCATCTGCAAGCGAAGGAGATCCTAAAGCCTGAAAAAGAGCTCTTGCCTTTATAAGCGCATTTTCAAAAAAAGATGTGCCGGTTTCTTCAGGCTTAAAAGCAATACCTCTATCAGAAGGTATAACAATATCAAAACCAGAAAACAAACCGGCAAATTCTTGCCTTTTATGCTCGTTAGATGTCGCTAGTAAGATCTCCATTCTTAAATATATACTTTTTTATTCTTGCAAGGGCTGAATTTACACTTCCTCTTGGCATATTAAGAAGATTTGCCAAGTATCTATTGCTTGGATTTCTCTGGAGCTTTTTCATTCTATTGCAAAGGCGCAAGCTTTGTCTATCACAAAAATCTCGCTCTTTTTCCATTTCCTTTATTTTTTCTCTGTCATAAACACTACTTCCAGTTTCAAGCTCTGAAATCTTTTTGCAGCATAGTTGAGACCGTAAATAGTAGTTGTACTTTTGTGTCCTTAATCTCTCGTATATGCTTTGTCTTTCGCTATAATCTCTACGCACTAATTCAATAAGACTGTCAAGCTCATTGCGCGGAATACTATATAAGACAGAGATTTTATCTATTAGCTCTTCTGAAAGATCAAATGTAGATTTTAGCGTTAAAAGTAAAATATCCCTCGACATTCTCTTTTTTGCAGAATCTGTTTTTCCAGAAAACTTATGTAGATAACTATTGCAATAAGCTTTTTTTTCTTCTAGCTTGCAACTAGGCTCATAAACTTCATCCTTATCGCATACGCACAAGCTATCAGGACAGTTTTCTATATCATAACCTTTAAGGAATTTTATTTCCTCTTTTTCTGCAGTCTCTACAATTTCCCTATGTTTTGATTTTTCTTCGCAAAACCTAAGATATCTGTATTTCACTCCAACTGACAAATAAGTATGAAACGCAGCTTTTGAAGGATTAAAGTTATCTATGATACGTTCAATCTGAGGATAAAGCCATAAAATGAATTCGCTTTTTGTATCTTCATCATGCGGGCAAAGCTTTACTAGTATGCATTTGAGGTTTGAAAAAATATAAGTTGCTGCAACACTAACAAGCTTTTTCTTTTTTTCTTCTGACGGAAATTCACCGTACGATTCCATTAACTTACAAATTACAGTGTTATCCATAAAACACTCCTTGTTAGAGAGCTGGTAATTAAAGCTTTGCATTATCTTAATACAAGCTACATTCTATTTACGCAATAAAGATGATAAGGGATTAAAAAATAAAGACCATGTCAAGATTTTTTTTATATTTTTTTAATTTTGTACTTTCGCTGATCGCAATTTGGAGTTTTCCAATCTATCGTCTAGCACACTTGAGTGAACTTAACGGAGAAATCTAAATTAGAAAAACAGCGCTTAATTTATTTCTGCAATACGCTAGAAGCATTTATTTAAGAAATTGCCTTTTTATGAATAACAGAAACTATTGATTAAGTATTGATGAAAAAAAGGCTTTGCCTATTGAAAAAAGCTTTTTATGATTTAAGCTCTAGAGGCTAAGCTAGTTTTCCTGGAAATCAAACTGCGGCTTAAAGGCTTCTACAAGAAGCGGCAAAAGAGTATCCGCTTGAAATTCACCAGAAAAGCCTGATGCGTGTATGTGGCCGCCACCGCCAAAGGAAGACGCCACCGTGCTTACGTCAATTTTATCTGTAGAGCGCAAGCCAACAGTGCAGGTTTTTTCAGTTTCTTGCTTTATAATTGCAATAGCTTCAACGCCCTCTATCGATTGCATAAGCTGATAAAGGGAGTCAGAGTCTCTGCCTTCTTGGCAGTGCTGTTGAGTTTCTGCAAGCGTCTGGATAGACACAATTAGCTTGCCATCATAGTAACGCTGCATTTTAGAAAGAAGAGATGAAATTAAAAGGCGAGAGTTAAAAGACTTTCCGCCTTTAATTTTTGCAAATGTTTGCTTTGGATTAGCGCCGTGGGCTACAAGCCTTGAAACAGCTGCAAAGGTTTCCGCGCTGCTTGAATCAAGATGCCTAAAAAAGCCCGTGTCAGTGCAAATTCCCAAAAAAAGCATTTCCGCTTCGTATTGTGTAAGGTCACCTGCTATTTCTTCTATGAGACCTTGTACAATAAATGCCGAAGCAGGAGCTTTTGTGTCTATTAGATTTGCTTCCCCGCAGCATGAGCTTGTAGCATGATGGTCAATAAAAACTGCGGGAAAAGCTGAAAGTTCACTTGAAATGCTTCCTGTTCGGCTTAACTCAGAGCAGTCAACAATAACTACAGCCGTTTTTTTCGGCAGGCTAGGCGGTAATTCTGAAATAAAAAACCTTGAGTATTCTTTTATTTCAGTTTGATTAAATGGTCCTGCCGAAATTAAAACGGTGTTTTTTCCTCCCCGCTGCAAGCAGGAGCTAAGGGCAAGCGAGCTTGTTATGCAGTCGCCATCAGGGTCCTTATGCCCTGCAATGATATAAGTGTCATATTCTGAAAGAAATGCCTTCAAGCTTGCGGGAATTTTTTTCATTATAGCAATAGCTTTAAGTTAAAAATAAATATCTACTGTTTCTATGTCAAAGCTTTCATCTGGAACCTTGTCCTTGCTAATTATTCCCCCCCAAGTTAGGTCCCCTTTGTCAGTTGAAACATTTATTCTAAGCTGAAAAAACTCCCCATTGTTTGTAATATAAGAAAAGTACGGAGCAACTCCTGCCCGAACAGTGTTGTACATCGCGCGCGTGTCACCAACCTTCATCCATTCTAAAGGAACGCACATTTTAGCGATTCCGTTGTCTGATGTTCTGTAAAGAACATAATAGCCGCGCTGATGATAGTAAATACGCACAATGGGTACATTGTAATAATACAAGTCAAGCTCTTCTGAATCTGATCGCTGCGAATAAGCGCCTTCTTGCGCAAACAAACAGGCGACAGAAAACAAAAATACAAACACAATAGCTATTTTTTGCATGCTGGGACTCATTTTACACCTCCATAGAAGTCCAATCATTGGTTACAAGTATACATCGGGATTGACTAAAGTTGCAAGCATAATCGCCTTTATTGTGTGCTTGCGGTTTTCAGCTTCTTCCCATACGCGGCTGCGCTCTCCTTCAAAGACAGAAATTGTCACCTCTTCCCCCTTTACAGCCGGCAAGCAGTGAAGAAAAATACAGTTCTTATTCTCTACTAGGCTAAAAAGCTCATCATTTACTTGATATGAAGAAAGAAGTCTTACACGCTCTTCCTTTTTTGCTTCTTCCCCCATTGAAGCCCAAACATCGGTATAAATAGCATCAGCTCCCCTTACATCAGCTATATTGCTGCTTACAGAAAGCCTAGCTCCTGATTGCAAAGCCCAGCCTTTAACCTTATCAAAAAAAACAGCTTGCGGACAAAGCTCTTTAGGAGAAATCACTGTGCAGTTTAGTCCAAGCTTTGCGCATATGACAAGGAGTGAGTTAACCACATTGTTGCGCCCATCCCCTATAAAGCAAAGTGTTTTTCCCCTTTCGCAGCCGAACTCTTCCCGCATAGTCATAATATCAGCAAGAGCCTGGGTTGGGTGGCATTCATCTGTAAGCCCGTTATACACAGGCACGCGCGAGTTTTCGCTCAGCGCTTCAACGGTTTTTTGGCTATAGCCTCTAAACTCTATTGCAGAAAACATTCGCCCTAAAACGCGCGCTGTATCTTCTATTGATTCCTTATCTCCAAGCTGAATATCCTCCGTTGCAAGAAAAACAGGATGTCCGCCTTCTTCTCCAAAAGCTGTTTCAAATGCGCATCTTGTTCTTGTAGACCTTTTTTCAAAAATCATTGCAAGGCTTTTTCCCTCAAATCTGCGCTTTACAACGCCCGCTTTATGGGCTTTTTTTTCGTTTTCCGCTATTTTAAGCAAAAACCGAATTTCATCCGCGCTCCAGTCCTCAAGTGTAAGAAAAGATCTGCCTTTAAGGTTCATGTCCTTTATCTCTTTATTTTTTTTAACGTAAAGAAAATTAAGCTGAAAATTACTTTGCCTTTATGTCGATGTATAAATATACAAGCTAAAGCTATACTAACCTCTTAGGAGAGCCGCTGTCAATTATGATTTACATATCGCTTTCACTGCGCTACCAGCGCCAGCTTAACTTGATTGCACCTGACGTTATTGAAAGCTTTTTTACTGAAGCCGCTAGCGCCGCAAAGAATAATGGAGGCATTGTTTTACAGCAGTCTCCAGGTGGCGTGTACGCATTTGAGAGCGAAGCCTTTTGTCGAGTTTTTTCTGTTTTTCTTACATTAGAAACAATCTTGCAGTTAGCGGAAGATAGGAAGGAGCGCATAAAAGAGTACTTAATCTTTATAGATTCAAGCGAGAGTCAAATTTCTCAAAACACAATTGCAGACAGGATGTCTGCCTGCAATAATGTTATCTACAGCGATAAGGCTGTAATTTTAACGAAAGAAGCAAAGGCACTCCTTGCCCAGTATGCTAACTTTAACTCAATTCCAAATTCAAATCTTTCTTTATACAAAGGAAAAAAATTTAACTTTGCTGCAAGCTCCTCTTTTTCAAACCTTAAAGACAAGGTTTCAGTTATTCCGTTTCAGGGAAACAAGGATACAAGTCTCTCTGGTATAATTTCTGCGCTCTTAAATACAGTTTCTGCCATTTCCTTAGATTTCACGCCTTCAGTCTTTTTAACTAAAAATGAGAGCGCTCTTTTTGAAATAGAAAAAAAAGCCTTTGAACGGTTTTTAGCATTCCGTTTTTCAAAAGTCCACCCTGTATATGTAATAGAAGGATGCGAAAATTACTTAAAGCTTTTTTTTACATCCCTTTCCAGGTTTTATGCGGAAAGCAGCGGCAGGGAAACCGTTGAAATTGAATTTCCTGAAGGCGAGTTTTCCCATGATGCAATAGCGCGTGTTGGGCATTTATTAGCAGAAATTTGCGTTTTAAGGATTGTTAAAGACGCACAGGCAAAAACAAACAAAATTTCCTTTGCTGACATTCCTTATGACATACTAGAAGCTGCATATCTTTTTTTTCGTTCATGCGAATTTCTTTATGCAGGCGAAATGGACGAATTTTTAAGCTTTCTGGGCAAGGGCAAGCCTTTTTGCCAGGCGGTTAAATCTTGGCTTTCCTCCTTTCAATACCCTAGCCACAAGCAATTTTTAAGCTGTGTTCAAAACCTTCTAAACCTAAACATTCTTTCTGACAATAGCAAAAGGCGTTTGGACCAATATCTTTTTGACTATCTTTACCATAAATACCAAGATGGTTTGTTTATTCCATGCGGGGACTTTTACCAAAAGCTTTCAACCCTTGGCATAAAAATCCCAGATACCATTCTTGTAGCCATATCTTACAGCTACTTGCAGCCTGCAAAGGCAGCTGAAAAGCTTGAACGCCTCTTTTCTTTCCCTGTAGCAGCTAAGGCTGTCTTGGAGCACGCGGAAGCGGAAAAGCATCTTGCATCAGGTGACTTATTCAACGCGCAAGTGGTGGGCAAAAGCGCGCTAGAGAAATTTCAAAGAAGAAAAATCCTTTATGGAGAATTTGAAGCCTTTTCATTTTTAGCTCGCCTTTTATTTTCCCGCGCGGACTCATCTTCAGGCGACGCTTTTTCCTACCTTGACTACGCTCTTGGCAACGCTGTGCAAATGAAGGATTCTGACGCGCAAATGAACGCGCTTTTCAGTTTAGCGTCAATGCATTTCCTTTCATGCAATTTTTCTATGGCAAGGTCTTATATAGAAAGGCTTAAGGAAAAGGCAACAGAGGCTTGCGAAAAATGCTGGATCTTTGTTTCACGCTTTATTGAAGCTAGGATTTTTTTTGCGCTTGGAGATTTCCGCTCATCTGAAAACATATTACTCGACCTGGATTCCATTAGCACGTCCTTAGGCATTAAAAAGGCAGCCTTTCTTTGCAGGGCATGGATTTTTAGGGCAAAGTCCCAAACGTCAAAAAAAATGATAATTCCAGACTGGCCGAGCGACTTGTATAAAGTTTTGCCCGAGGCGGCTCTTTTTGTTTTGGAAGTAGCTAGCAAGTATATTAGAATAAAGGGCTTTGAAGAGCAAGCTGAAAAGCTTTTTTTAAGCCTTCCTTCGGAAATCCAAGATATTCCACCTGAAAGAATTCACTCATCCCCAGCTTCGTGGGAGTGGAAAAGCTCATTTGCGTTTACAGAAGACAGGTACTTTTGCGGCCTTCCTTCAGGCACAGCATCAACCTTGTATTCAGCGTTTTATACCTTTTGCTCAGCGTTTTGCGAAGACGGCTATGTTCCCGCAAGGAATGCTATTTTCGCGCTTGCAAAGGATAAGATGCATCCTACAAACCCTCACACATATTTGCTTTATTATCTTTGCTATGAGCTTGAAAACCGTATTTCAGGCAGGGACGGGCCTGAATCCCTTTCATATTTAAGCCGAGCGTTTACAAGTATGCAACTTCTTGCACACAATATAGGGGAATCTTCAATGAAAGAAAAGTTTTTTACAGAACCCTACTGGAACGCACTTCTTTACGCTTCAGCTAAGGAAAACTTGCTAATTTAGCTAATTATTAGCAGGGGCAGGACTTGAACCTGCGACCTCCGGGTTATGAGCCCGACGAGCTGCCAACTGCTCTACCCTGCGTTGTTCGTACAAGAAATATACAGCTGATTTTGCTTTTTGTCAAGTAAAATTATGTGGATCTAGTTAGAAGCTCTGGGGTAAAGTAAGAAAGGATTAGCTAAAAGCTATGAGCTGAAAGCTATAAGCCTGAAGCTTTTAGGGTAATACAAGGAGTCCTTGCTTCTTTACAAGTAGCGCCACTATTTCCGCCGGGGAGCACGCACAATATAGGTTATACTACCAAGAAGTATAAGCTACACTGGCAAACAATATAGCCTATACTGTTTAAATTTCTCTCCGGGGAGAACTTGTAGCGCAGCGTCAAGCCCCTCTTCTAGCAAGAAGCTAAAAGCTAAAAATCATATTTCAATATTTATAATAAAGGCGCTTGAGCTTTCTGAAGCAAAGACGCTTTTTGGTGTGTGGGGCTTTTTAAGCAATAAAAGCTCTTTTTGTGTGTGCTGCATTTTTTCTTTAAGGAGCGCTCTCGTCTTGTTGCCTTGCCTTTGGATATCCGCATAAAGCGCGTCAAGCTTAGAGTAGCTTTGGGCAACTAAGGCATAAAGGCTTTCAGGCTCTTGTGTTTCAGAAAAGCTAGGCGGAGCGCCGCAAAGCGCTTCAAGCGGGTCTATAACCTTTTGTAGCGTATATATTGAAGAAACTATAGACTCCGCACTGATGCTTTGCTGCTCTACCTTTTCAAATTCTTCCCTTGCAAGTGATGCCTCTTGTGCTTCAAGGGTGCTAAGATATTGCTGGCACTTAGCGTGCTTTTCTTCTAAAAGATGATACAGTCGGCGCAAGGCTATCGAGCTTTCATCATCCTTATACTTGGGTTGAGCAAAGGGCATATCAGCCTGCTATGTTTATGCCCGTAGACATTGGCTCGCGGTTTTCGCTAGCTGAAGACGAAGTAGCTACTTGCCCCCATGCTTCAAGCAAGTCTTTCATCATGTCCCTGACAGGGATGAGCTTGTCAGGCTTTTTTTCCAAATTGGCGGAAGAAAGCTGCGTTAAAAAGAAGGTGTAAAGAGACATTAAATTTTTAGCGACTTCGCCGCCTTCGTCCATATTGAGGCTTGCCGCAAGCTCTGTTACAATTTCTTGCGCCCTCAATATTTGCGTGTTAGCTTTCTCGATTTTGGCCGGGGCTTTTTTAAGATCCCCTTGCACAAGCTCTATTGCGCTATCAAGACGTTTAACCGCCTCTTCATAAAGCATTACAATGAGCTTTCCTTGGCTTGCAGTTCGTACGCTTGTTTCCTTGTAAGCGTTAAGCGCATGAGTGTATCCCACTTAAATTCCTCCCATCTATATATTATCGGATTTATATGGCAAAACTTTAAGCGTTGCAGGACCTTGTAAAATTATATAAAACAATTGCAAAAATATCGACTGAATTGCTTCAATTTAGTATGATAAAAATATGAACCTGTATCGCAATTCTGGGGATGACCCAGTCCAGGATGACAATTCCAATAAAAAGGATGAAAATGACATTTTTTCTTCCCTTTCGCGCCTTTTTTCAGACGGAAACGATAAAAAGAAAAATAGCGGGGGCGGAAGCAAGCCCCCTAAGTTTCCCCGCCCGCTTTTGTGGGTGGCGCTTGGCCTTTTTCTCTTCCTTATCATAAGCTCGAATTTCTTTTCTAGGGTCAGCAAGGACTCCCTAATTCCGTTTTCGCGCTTTCGCGACATGATTGAATCCGGAGAAATTGTTCGCGTTGAGCTTTCCTCTAAATATTTTACAGGATATTCAGCGTCTTATGCAACGGGCTCTTCTAACTCTAGCATTTCATTTGCGCAAGGTCCACGCGGTGTTACGGGCGTTTATAGGACAGTGGGGCTTTTAACTGAAGACTTTGTAAGCATGCTTGAAGCTTTGGGCATTGAGTATTCTGTTGTAAACGAGGAGCGAAATTATCTTCTTGACTTTGTGTTGCAGTGGATTGTGCCTTTTGCGATTTTTTTTCTTATGTGGCGCTTTCTTTTGCGCCGTATGGGTGGCGGCTTGGGCGGAAGCATCTTTTCTTCAGGGCAGTCGCGTTCTGCCGCAGTCGACGAGGGCCAGGTTGCAACGCGCTTTTCTGACGTTGCAGGCGTTGACGAAGCAAAGGAAGAGCTTGTTGAGGTTGTAGACTTTCTTAAAAACCCAAAAAAATACACCGACATTGGCGGAAAGATTCCGCGCGGCGTGCTGCTTGTAGGGCCGCCGGGCACGGGCAAGACGCTTCTCGCGCGCGCCGTAGCAGGCGAGGCGGGAGTTCCCTTTTTTAGGATAAGCGGCTCTGACTTTGTGGAAATGTTTGTTGGCGTGGGCGCAAGCCGCGTTCGCGACCTCTTTAAGCAAGCGCGGGAAAAGGCGCCTTGCATCATCTTCATTGATGAGCTTGACGCTATAGGAAAGTCCAGGCTTAACTCTATCACTTCAAATGATGAGCGTGAGCAAACGCTAAATCAGCTTCTTGTGGAAATGGACGGCTTTGACGGCTCTTCTGGTCTTATTCTTCTTGCAGCTACAAACCGCCCCGACGTTCTTGACCCGGCGCTTCTTCGCCCCGGTCGCTTTGACAGGCAAATTTCAGTTGACCGCCCCGATGTTAAGGGACGTGAGCAAATACTAAAAATACACGCTAAGGGCGTCCGCATTGCTAAGGGCGTGAACTTGGCGGAAATTGCAAAGTCCACTAGCGGCTCATCTGGCGCTGATCTTGCAAACATTGTAAACGAGGCAGCCCTCCTTGCGGTTAGGGCAGGGCGTCGCGAAGTTACAATGGAAGACTTTGGTGAAGCTGTGGAAAAGGCTGTCGCGGGCTTGCAAAAGAAAAGCCGCGTAATCCGCGAAGATGAGCGGCGCATTGTAGCATTTCACGAAACAGGGCACGCCATAGTAACTGCTTTTACGCCAGGACAAGATAAGGTGCGCAAAATATCCATTATACCGCGCGGGCTTGCAGCTCTTGGATACACTATGCAAATCCCGGAAGAGGACAAGTATTTAAGCAGCGAGGCTGACCTTTTAGGCCGCGTTGACGTACTTTTAGGCGGGCGCGCTGCGGAAGACATTATCTTTAGCTCTGTTTCCACTGGCGCCGCGAATGATCTTTCCAATGCGACAGAGATTATCAGGCGCATGATAACCGACTATGGAATGAGCAACCGCTTTCGAAATGTTGCCCTAAACCAGCGAGGCGCGGGATACGGAGGCGGCCAAACTGAGCCGCAGCTTGTGCGCGATTACGCTGAAAGCACGCAGCAGTATATTGATGAGGAAATTGCAAAAATCACTTCAGAGCGCTACGAAAGGGTAAAGGGGCTTCTTAGGTCAAAGCTTGACTTAGTAAACTATATTGCCGGCCGCCTTCTTGAAAAGGAAATAATTGACGGCAACGAGTTTGAAGAAATAATCCGCGCAGAAGAAAGCCTAAAGGAACATGGCTAGACCGAGCGTTGCCCCCTGCCCGCCAGCCGGCGCAAGCTTGCCTTTGCCCGCATGATCGCGCGCGTAAGCCACTCCATGCACCAAGCTGCAAGAAGTAGCTTGAGGTTGCCTTTTGTCCTTTCTTTAAGGAAGCGCGGCAGCATTTCGCGGTTAAGCTCAGGGAAGGTTTTGCGGAAAAGCTCGTAGTCGGGTTGGGGCAGTCCAACAATAAATTCCCATTTTCTATCTAGCTTTAGCTTAAAGATAAAGCTAGAAATGTTTTCCTTTTTCCCTGTTTCTAACGGGCGGGCGCACACGCGGCTTATGTGCTCAATGCAATCGCTCGTTTCCTTAGCGTATGCGGTCAAAAGCTCAGGCGTGTTCTTGTGAAGCTTTGTAACGGAAGTATCTCGCCTTCTTTCAACGTGATAAAGCACGCGGTTTAGAAAAAAGCACTTTTTATCTTGCGCGTAGGCTATTGTGTAAGCCATGTTAGTGAATGTGGTGTCATCATGCATGCTTATGTCTTGCGGAAAGCGTATTTGATTTTCAAAAATGAGGCTGCGCGTAAAAAGCTTAATCACCATACTGCATTCATAAT